>JALUKO010000296.1 GCA_027056525.1 Helicobacteraceae bacterium
CATCCAAAGATGAGAGTAGTTTTAAACAGCGGTTTTTCAAGGCTCTCTCACCAATACTTCTAGCATTAAGATCTTTGTTGAGTGGTTTGTGATTTTTACCATAAAGGTTGAGAAGTTTTTCTTTATTCACTCCTACAAGATACTTTGTCAAAAGCTCTTTAGCTTCATATATAGGTTCAAAGTCCACAACCTCTTGTCGTTGCATCAATGTTGAAACACTTGGAAGTTCAAGCAAAAGTGCTTGTAAAGAGAGATCTATATCAAGATCAAGAATGTAACTGTATGCTTCTGTAAAAGCGTTGTTTATTTTTGAAGTATCTATGATCTCTTCGAGCGTATGTGTTGCAAATGACTGGGTACTCTCATAACGTACAAAACTGTTTGGGTCGTATTTCATTAAAAAAGAGTAGTTTGTCTCTTGCTCCTCCACTATAATAGGTGCCGAAAAATCACGGTTTATGGAAAGAACAGGTTTTGCATCAAAGCCTTCAAACTCAAATGTTTCTTTCTCTTTTGAGATGATGAGTTTTTCAACTTTGAGCTCTTTGCCGTTTTCATCCAGAAGTGCCATTTTCAACGGGTAAAAGTATGGCAACTGCTTGGTTTTCTCAAGAGAAAGAGGAATATCCTGTGTAAGTGTCAAGCTGTACTTTCCTTTACTATACGCTTCTTGAACTTGCAGTTTCGGTGTTCCCACTTGATGGTACCATCTCTTAAACTGCTCCAGATCGATCCCTCCACCTTCACTCATAGCCCATAAAAAATCATCCGTAGTGACAGCTTGTCCATCAAATGTATCAAAGTAAAGATCCATCGCTTTTGTAAACTTCTCTTTGCCAAGAAGCGTATAGATCATGCGTATAACTTCGGCACCTTTTTCATAAACGGTAGCGGTGTAAAAGTTGTTCATAGATATATAGGATTCGGGCTGGATCGGGTGGCGTGTCGGAGAGGCGTCTTCTACAAACTGTCTCTCTCTGAGAGCTTTTACATCCTCTATACGCTGTACCTCTGCAGAATTCATATCTGCTGAGAAACACTGATCGCGAAAAACTGTCAAACCCTCTTTGAGTGTGAGCTGAAACCAGTCACGGCAGGTGATACGGTTACCCGTCCAGTTATGAAAATATTCATGAGCAATAACGCTTTGAATACCCATAAAGTTCGTATCGGTTGCGCTTCTCTCATCTGCGAGTACATAGGCAGAATTAAATATATTGAGCCCTTTGTTCTCCATAGCACCCATGTTGAAACTATCTACTGCTACTATATTGTAGATATCAAGATCGTACTCCCGTCCATACTGCTGCTCATCCCAGAGCATCGACTCCTTGAGGGACTTCATAGCATGAGAGCACTTTGCCTCATTCCCCTTGTCACAGTAGATGTTAAGTGCAACCTCTTTGTCATGCATCGTAACAAACGTGTCAGAGACCACACCAAGATCACCTGCAATCAAAGCAAACAGGTAAGATGGCTTTGGATGGGGGTCAAACCATGTAACTCCGTGACGCGTGCCAAAAGTATCATGGCACTGAAGCTTGTTTCCGTTACTCAGAAGTACAGGATACTTCTCTTTCTCAGCAATAACTGTGGTTTTAAACACACTCATAACATCGGGACGATCCAAGTAGGGAGTGATGCGTCTAAAGCCCTCCGGTTCATTTTGGGTACAAAAGATAGAACCCGACTTATACAGCCCTTCAAGCTCTGTGTTCTTGTGAGGATATATCTTGTTGCGTACTTTCAGTGTAAATGTTTGGGGAACATTGAGTACTTCCAATGTTTCCTCATTGATAATGTAGCGTGTAGATTTTAGCTTGAGATCGTTGATCCATAACTCCAGAAGCTCCAGCTCATTTGTATCTAAAACTAGATTGGAGCTATCTTTATCTAATTTTTCAAACTCCATCGTGTTGGTAACAAGTGTGTATTCATCATACAACTCAAACACCAAATCAACACTTTTAATCGCAAACTTTGGTTTTTTATAATCTTTTAAATATCTTGCTTTGATCTCTTCCATGCTTAACTCTTTTCATTTTTGAAATCATAGCATAATGCATACTGATTTAGAGTTTTAGGCTTTAAAAGTGATACTGCCTCTTGCTCCTTTAAGAGGGTAAACAAACCCTTCTTTCAAAGGGTACTCATCTAAAAGTGTATATAAAGATCTTTGCACTGTTGTTAGGTTTGAAATATCAGTTTGCGTGGAAAACTCCACAGACAGATCATGCTCATCTCTACTCAACACAATCCACAAAACACCAACATCAGCACCCTGAGATAAAAAAGATGGAACAAAAGAGACAATGGCCTTCTCAAGTGTACCTTTTTGCAGATCAACAAGAGCATGTAACAAAAGCTGTTCTATACACTCTTCACCACCTACAATATTTATATTGGGTCCTCGTATTGCCATTTTTTGCGCAAAAGAAGCAGCGACAAAATTAGAAAGAGTGGCCGGAAAATTTCTCGGGTTTGCAAAGCTGACATTTTTTTCCAGTGCTTCTTTATAAAACTCTATTGCTGTTCTTGCACCGGCATCAGCACAGGCAAAATAAAATCCACTTCTGCCATTATCCACTTTTTGCAAATCCTTTGGGATCACACTCTCAATCCACTCAAGCGTATCTACAAGTGTATATCCTTTCATCTGTGATGAAGTATGCACAATGTTCTTGAGTGTTGCTTTTAAACTTTTTCTAAAATGAGACATGAGTTTATCCCTCCAAATCCATAAGCACTGTTTATCACTTTTTTTAGCGTATGTTTTTTGTTTTTACAACTCACAGGGACATCCAGCTCTTCATCAGGATTTTCAAAACCAACCGTTTTCAAAACCTCTTGATGCTGTAATGCCAAAACACACACAAGAGCTTCTATAGCTGAAGCTGCCCCCATCGTATGCCCTAAGGCACCTTTAAAGCCCGTTACCAGAGGAAGCTTTGAGCCAAACACCTTATGCAGTGCCTTACTCTCTGCATGATCTGAGATCAATGTAGCGGTTCCGTGAGCACATACCCAATCGATCTCAGAAGGGGAAAGATTACTGTTTTTCAAAGCTATCTCCATCGCAGCAGCCATTCCACTGCCATCTTTTCTCGGAGAAGTAGGATGATAAGCATCACAAGAGAGACCAAGTTCCCCTACCACTGCATAGATTTTTGCGCCTCTTTGGATGGCATCTGCTTCTCTCTCCAAACGTAAAATGGCACCACCTTCCCCTATCTGCATCCCTGAACGTACTTTATCAAAAGGTTTACACTCTCCAGACGCCATTGCGCGTGAACGTATAAAACCAATCAAAGCAATATGTGAAAGCGGCTCTATTCCACCGGCAAATGCAACATCAACAAGACCTAAACGTAAAGCGTCAGCGGCACTGCCAATAGCATAATTACCGGCCGCACATGCTGAGCCATATCCATAAGCAGGACCTTTCAATTGAAAATTTTCTCGAATTACCTCGGCAAATCTATTGGCAAGCCCCTCTTCAAAAGACCCAGAGCTTTTGCTTGCGCACTCTTCAAAAACTTCACTTTCCCCCATAGATGTACCTACATACACACCACTCAACTCTCCAGTAAAACCATCTTCTGCTATACTTTGCTTCATAGCATATAGCGCCATCTCTTTACCTCTTTGGCTGTCTTGAGAAAAACTTGTATCACACAAGGCATATTTTGGGATCATATACCCTTTTTCTTCTAAAAACTTTTCACTTTTAATAGCACACCGACCATCTTTAAGAGCCTTCCAGAGTGTTTGTGGATCATTTCCCAAGGGGGAGACAACACCAAGTCCGGTTATAACAATACGACTAGATAAATTCATTGGGAAAGTTTCAATTCAATATAATCGCAAACCTCTCCTAGTGTTTTTAAGTCGATCCATTTTTTATCATTCATCATCAACTGAAAATGTTCCTCAAGTCTTGCGATCAGTTCTATGTTGTCAAGAGAATCAAGATTTTGTGCTTTTTTAAACTCAGTATCTCTTGTCAATGATTCAGGTAAAACAACATTGTTTGGGCTGTTTTGAGCTGTTTTTTTCAAAGCATCAAGTACAACTTCCAAAATATCTTCTTTAGTATACTGCGACATTATTATCCTTTAGTAATGAAAAATCTTCTATAAAGTCCACTGCATCATAAATAGGTGCCATTGGATCTCCGAGCAAACGATAAGGTGTTATTGCTCCATAAGAAGATGGCAATGATTTTACAATAAACTCACCAATTGTACCGGGTATCTCCTCCTCTAGTGCCTCACACAGTTTTATCGACCATCTTGCATTATCTGTATGGAGGGTATCCTCAACAGCTCCAAAACTTGCTGCACACATCCCACGCAGCACCAAAGCCTCTGCAAAAGAGAGACCGACTCTTTTCCTGCTGGCCGTTGTACAGCTTAATGAGAACATAGCACCTACGGGCTGAGGATTAGCAATGGGAAAATGGTGTATCCTTGTGCCATGATATCCTACCCAGCCTACCGGTCTGCCATGACCAACGTAGATAGAGAGTCCTACACCTTGTTGAAGGTTCTGCATAAGGTCTTCTCTTACTATATAGTCACTTGTCCATCGCTTCACATCAACAGCTGAATTGTGAAGAGATAAAAGATACTCTATCCTATCAGAAAGGTTTAAAAATCTATTTTGCCACTGACCAAGCAAAGCAACCGTACTTTTTTTAATGCAACCCCTCTTATGCACGGTAACAGCCGCATTTGCAAAACTGCGCAAAGAGTTATCGTCAGTATAAGGAAGCCATCCACAAGGTATCCATTGAGAATCTCTACTTCTAAGCACCGGAGCAGGCAACACCGTTCTTGGAGAGCGACGACGATCACCTATAAGCAACACAGCTTCTTTATTCTTGGCAAAATCTGCAAGTTCTTCTTGTGTAGGGATGTCCCCACTCTTATCCCACAACTCAAGGGAAAATTTTTGACGATATACCTCCAACAAAGGAGATATACTTTCAAATATTTTTTGACTTCCAATAACACCTACACTCAAGCAGCGGCTCTCACTTCTGCTATGAAAGGATCCCAGGCTTCAACAGATTCTGTCGTATCCATGCGAATATAATAATCTTTTACTATATCTCCTTGTTGCTCCATGTTAAAATCAGTAAATTTTTTACCTGCGGCATATGCATCTTCAAGTGTAGTTTTTTCATCTTTTCCAGGATCCCTGTAATCATATGCATCGTTCATAGTATTTTGAGAGTACAATGCATGTGCCTGATAGACTGGTCCTACATGTTCTCCTTGCCATACATGTGTGAGTTCATGCATCAGCCATCCATAGTTTCCTGTGGCATGAGTTGCTCCCTGTTGCAGTACAGTTCCATCCGGAAAGTGGATAATACGCTGTGTTGTAATCGCATTTGGATTGCCTTGGAACCATGTTGTTAAATCTGCCAACCACGATCCTATATAGATATGTATCTGATCATACGGCAATGAGCTTGCAAATACTGAACGGGCTTCTCTTCTTTCATCTGCTGAGAGTGGTCTGAAACTGCCTGTCATCTCTAAAATTATGCTTGTTGCAGTAAAGACAGCACCAGCACTGATCTCAATTGCACCATCCAAAATTTCTCCAACTGCCGTACCTATTTTATAGATCGCTTCTACAACTTTGTTGTACGCATCTTTTGCAGGTTGTACAAATGCAGCATTTAAAATATTTTTTACACTTTCTCCGATCTCTTTAAACGCTTTGACAACGTTCTCTAAAAAAGACTCCGGATGTACAATAGAATCGGCTATAAGTTCCCCTAGAGTCGTACCAAGCTCTATCAGCTCACTTACCACCTCTTTTACGGCTTCAAAAGTACGTGAAACACTCCACGTAATCAACTCTGCTACCGCATAACCTGCATCAATGGCACCTTTGACAATCGACTTGATCCCCTCAAGAAAATCATTTTCCAGATAAGAGAGTATATAACTGATGGAATTTCCTACACGCACCGTTGCTTGTGCAAGAAGTTCCATCGCTTCTTCACCCATAGCAATTGCCCAGTTTATCACATCATAAATAGCTGTTCCTATATCTTCTATGAGTTCAAGCATCTTGTCAAAAATCGCTGCCGTTTGTGTCATAGCCCAGTCTAAAACTTCTGAAACACTTTTTTTCACAAAGTGAATAGCTAAAAGTGCTTCTCTCCAAAGTTCAGAAGCCAAATCTTCTCCCCTTTGAATGAGCCAGTCTAAAACATCACCTACAGGACCGAGTGCCTGTAAAATACCATTGACTATTTTTCTAAATACATAATAGCTCTCACTCACGACAGTTTCTAATAGTTCGGCGACAGCAACTCCCGCCTCTATCGCTGCTTCTATAAATTTTGATGCTAACTTATATGTAAACACTACGAGATTTTTCGTAAATTCCAAAACAGTTTTACCCAACTCTATAGCTGCTTTAATAACGTCACGCAAAAGAGCAAGGGCTTCAGAAGCTAAATCCTTCATGAGATTTAACAGAGCAATTCCAGCCTGAAAAACTGCATCGATCACTTTTCTCAAGGCATTGTAGGTAAGCTTGGCAACCTCTACAATAAGATCGACAATAGCATTCGCCACAGAGCGGATCCCCTCAATGATTTTTTTCACCACATCTATAGCAGCATCTTTAATATATTCCGCAAACTCAACTATATGCTGTCCTATTTTTGCGATCGATTTTGCTATCTCTTTTACCAAATCAACTCCCGCAGCAACAACTTCTGAAAAAATTTGAGCAATTGATTTGCCAAGATCCAAAAATGATTTGACAACCTGATCAAGTACATTCCAAGGTCTTGTAACTAAAGTTACAAATATATCAGCGATCGTTTTTCCCAGTTCCAAAAGTACCTGAAGCGTACTTCTTATAAGTGTCACGCCAAATTCAAATGCCTGTTCCAAAATATTACCTATCGTTTTACCAATCTCTAATAGTGCTTCTATGCCTGCCTGTATAAATTCATACGTTTGCGTTGCCAGCCAAGTCAGTAACTCTCCAAGAGTACGACCGATATTGTCAATAGCTTTTAAAATAGTCACTATTCCATCACGAACGAAAGTAAATGCTTCTGTTAAAACTTCATGTAGAGCCTTGCCTATATCTTCAAGCCCCTGACAGATACTTTTTACCACTTTATAGCCTGCTTCAACTGCTGATTGTAAAACAAAAGCGATTGTTTTTCCTGCTTCTACTATAAGGGCATACACAAGATCTGCCACCTCTTCTGCTACCCAACTTACGATATCCACCAAAGCTTGTGCAAAGTCTTCAATCACATCTGTCACAGCATCAACAATAGCATTAACAGCATCAGATATTGCATCGCCGACATCTTCAAAAAACTCAACAACTGCAGAGTCAGTATCACCGTTTGGATTTTTGCCCTGTGCTAACGTTCTCCCCTGAGCCCCTGCATCACGAAGCCAGTATATTGTCTCTTTTAAGGCATTCTTGTCCTTGTTTCCATCCTCTTTAATGAGAAAAGTTTTCATCATAGTTCTTGCCTGTTTTCTAGGCAGTTGACTGATCGCATGTACTACGCCCTTAGCCTGCCCGGCATCTTGATAGCCTTGAATCAAAACACGCTGTTTTT
>JALUKO010000297.1 GCA_027056525.1 Helicobacteraceae bacterium
CACGAAAGAGCAATTAAATAGAGATCTGTTAACTAAAGTTCCACTATTTAAAGAAGCTGTTGAAGCTAAATTTAGTCAGATATAAGGATGTTAAGTGAGTAGAATTTTAGTAACAATGCTAATGATATCAACTTGTGCATTAGCATCTAGTGCAGAACATGCAGATACGGATATTGTCCAAAGAACGGTTAACTTTTTAATCTTTGCAGGGCTTATTTGGTATCTTGTTGCGGAACCCGTAAAAAGCTACTTTGCCGCAAGATCTCAAGGGATCGCAGATGAGTTGCAAAAAGTTCAAGATAAGTTAAATGAAACTATTGCTCTTAAAAAAGATGCTTTGGCTAAAGTTTCCGATGCAGAGAAATTTGCAGAAGAGTTGGCTGTGGTCTCTAAAAAAGAGAACAAGATTTTAAATGACAATATCATGAAACAGTGTGAAGCAGATATTGAGATTTTAAGTAAACAGCATGTTGCATTGATGGAGTTCGAACAACGTAAAATGGTTCGTACTGTTGTAGAAGATGTGATGAATGAAGTACTTAGTCAGAGTAGTGATGGTTTTGATAAAGAAGCTATGGCTAATGTTATCTTAAAGAAGGTGGCATAGATGGAAGAGCTAATTGCAAAAAGATATATCAAAGCTATGAAAATAGGTTCTGATATTACATCGATGGAAAATACAACTTTTGTATTTTCTGCTTTAGCAGAGTCGTTTAAAAATGATAAGTTTGTTCAGATCATTGAAAGTCCGGATGTAAGTAATGATCAAAAGTCGGAGATCTTGTTAGCGGCAGTGAAAGCTGCAAACTCTCAAGAGATTGACAACCTGATAAAATTACTTGTAGAGCATAAACGTATCAGTATTATCCCTGCCATAGCAGAAGCAATGAGAAAAGATGTTGCAAATACCACGAAGATATATGATGGAGTGGTATACAGTGACAGCGATCTTGACAATAAAGTTATAGAAGATTTAAGTAGCGGTTTAAGCAAAAAATTTGATTCCAATATATCTTTAAAGTTTGTAAAAGATGATTTTAACGGCATTAAAGTTGATGTAGAAGATCTTGGCATTGAGATTAATTTTTCAAAATCAAGAATCAATAGTCAAATAATAGAACATATTGTAAAAGCAATTTAACTTTCAACGAGAGGAGAACAATAGTGGTAGCAAAAATTCAAGCTGATGAGATCAGCTCAATAATTAAAGAACGTATCGATAACTTTGAACTAAGTGTTGATATCAATGAAACAGGTAAAATTGTTTCTTATGCTGATGGTGTTGCTCAAGTTTACGGACTTAGTAATGTTATGGCAGGTGAGATGGTAGAGTTCGAAGATGGAACCAGAGGTTTGGTTATGAACCTCGAAGAGAGTACTGTAGGTGTTGTTATCCTTGGTTCTGGAACAAGCCTTAAAGAAGGAATGAGTGTAAAAAGACTAGGTCGTCTTTTAAAAGTTCCTGTAGGTGATGCACTTCTGGGTCGTGTTGTCAATGCTCTTGGTGAACCAATTGACGGTAAAGGTCCGATTGAGACTTCTGAAACTCGTTTTGTTGAAGAAAAAGCTCCTGGTATTATGAACCGTAAGTCTGTTCATGAGCCTTTGGCAACAGGTATTAAAGCTATTGATGCTCTCGTACCTATCGGTCGCGGTCAACGTGAGCTGATTATCGGCGACAGACAAACAGGTAAAACAACTGTTGCAATTGATGCAATCATTAACCAAAAAGGTAATGGCGTTGTATGTATTTATGTAGCAGTTGGACAAAAAGAATCAACTGTTGCGCAAATCGTTCGCCGTTTAGAAGAACATGGTGCAATGGAGTATACAATTATAGTATCTTCAACAGCTGCTGAAGCTGCTGCGCTTCAATTCTTAGCTCCATACACTGGTGTTACTATGGGTGAGTATTTCCGTGACAACGCTAGACATGGTCTTATTGTTTATGATGATCTTTCTAAACATGCAGTTGCTTATCGTGAAATGTCACTTATCCTTCGTCGTCCTCCGGGTCGTGAAGCATATCCTGGTGATGTTTTTTATATCCATTCTCGTCTTCTTGAGAGAGCGGCTAAACTTTCTGATGAAGAGGGGGCAGGTTCATTAACAGCGTTACCGATTATTGAAACTCAAGCTGGGGATGTTGCGGCATATATTCCAACAAATGTTATCTCAATCACTGATGGACAGATCTTCTTGGAGACTGAGTTGTTTAACTCTGGTGTTCGTCCTGCAATTAATGTTGGTCTATCTGTTTCTCGTGTTGGTGGTGCAGCACAGATTAAAGCTACTAAGCAAGTTGCCGGTACTTTAAGACTTGATCTTGCTCAATATCGTGAACTTCAAGCGTTTGCTCAGTTTGCGTCTGATCTGGATGAAGTTTCCCGTAACCAACTAGAACGTGGTCAAAGAATGGTTGAAGTTCTAAAACAAGGACCTTTCTCACCACTTTCTGCTGAGAAACAAGTTGCTATCATTTTTGCAGGTAACGAAGGTTTCTTGGATGATATGGATCCATCAAATGTTGTTCGTTTTGAAGCTGAGTTATATCCATTTATAGAAGCATCTTATCCTCAAATCTTTGAAAATATAAGAAGCACTTCTAAAGTTGATGATGATACTAAAGCATTACTAATCAAAGCACTTGAAGAATTCAAAGCTAGCTTTGTAGCGGCATAAGGAAAACTTTATGGCAAACTTGAAAGATATTCAAAGACAGATAAAGAGTGTTTCTAACACTCAAAAGACGACTCGTGCGATGAAACTTGTTTCTACTGCTAAGCTTCGCCGTGCAGAAGAGCTTGCAAAACGCTCACGTCTTTATTCTGAGAAAATGAATCAGGTTATTGCCGAAATAGCTGGACGCATTAAATGTAATAAAGTTGGAGGTATTGACAATCGCTGTTTCATAGAGATTGAAAATCCGAAGATGGTTGATATCGTTTTTGTTACTGCTGATAAAGGTTTATGTGGCGGTTTTAATATACAAACTATTAAAGCTGTTAAAAAACTTATAACAGAGTATAAAGAGCAAAATGTTAAAGTGCGTTTACGTGGTATCGGTAAAAAAGGTATCGAATTTTTCAAATATAATGAAATTGAATTATTTGATGAAGTTTTAGGTCTGAGTTCTAAGCCGGATAAAAAAAGAGCAGATGAGTTCATTACTGCATCTATTGAAGACTATAAAGATGGTAAAATAGACGGTCTTTATATCGTATATAACGGTTACAAGAATATGATCACACAAGAGCTGCATGTTAACAAGGTTCTGCCTGTTGATACAGAGCAGTTTGATTGTAACGAAACTGCTACTTCTTTGTTGGAAGTTGAAGCTCAAGATGAAGAAAAAATGCTTGATTCTTTAGTGAGTAAATATGTTGAATACAATATGTACTACTCTCTTATTGATTCTGTTGCTGCTGAACATTCAGCACGTATGCAAGCGATGGATACGGCAACAAACAATGCAAAAGAGATGGTGAAGTCACTTAATGTACAATTTAATAAAGCACGTCAAGCTGCTATTACTACAGAGCTGATAGAGATTATCAGTGGTGTGGAGTCTATGAAATAATGGAGAGAAATATGATTGGTAAAATTAGCCAGGTTATGGGCCCAGTTGTTGATGTTGATTTTGATGGTTATCTTCCAGTAATTAATGAAGCGATTGAAGTTCAAATTAGTTTAGAAGGTACTGAGAGACGTTTGGTACTAGAAGTTGCAGCTCACTTAGGTGACGGTCGTGTTAGAACGATTGCAATGGATATGAGTGAAGGTTTAGTTCGCGGTATGGACGCAAAAGCTACAGGAGCTCCTATAAAAGTTCCGGTTGGTGAAAAAGTTCTAGGACGTATCTTTAACGTTATCGGTGAAACAATTGATGGTGGTGATCAAGTCTCAGATGCTCCTGAATGGTCAATTCACCGTGATCCTCCGCCACTTGTTGATCAGTCTACTAAAACTGAAATGTTCGAAACTGGTATTAAAGTTGTTGACCTTTTAGCCCCATACGCAAAAGGTGGTAAAGTTGGACTCTTCGGTGGTGCTGGTGTTGGTAAAACAGTTATCATTATGGAACTTATTCACAATGTTGCGCATGGCCACGACGGTCTATCTGTTTTTGCCGGTGTTGGTGAGAGAACTCGTGAAGGGAATGACCTTTACTACGAGATGAAGGATTCTAACGTACTTGATAAAGTTGCACTGTGCTATGGTCAGATGAGTGAGCCTCCGGGAGCACGTAACCGTATCGCACTTACTGGTCTTACAATGGCTGAGTATTTCCGTGATGAAAAAGGTCTTGATGTACTTATGTTCATCGATAATATTTTCCGTTTCGCTCAATCAGGTTCAGAGATGTCTGCACTTCTTGGACGTATCCCCTCGGCTGTTGGTTATCAACCTACACTTGCTCGTGAGATGGGTGCTCTTCAAGATCGTATTACATCTACGAACAAAGGTTCTATTACATCTGTTCAAGCTGTATATGTTCCTGCGGATGACTTGACTGACCCGGCTCCTGCATCTGTTTTTGCTCACTTAGATGCGACAACGGTACTTAACCGTAAAATTGCTGAAAAAGGTATCTATCCTGCAGTTGATCCACTTGATTCAACTTCAAGATTACTTGATCCGCAAATCATTGGTGAAGAGCACTATAGTGTTGCTCGTGGTGTTCAACAAACGCTTCAAAAATATAAAGACTTACAAGATATCATTGCGATACTTGGTATGGATGAACTTTCTGAAGATGATAAAAATGTTGTTGAACGTGCTCGTAAGATTGAGAAATTCTTATCTCAGCCATTCTTTGTTGCAGAAGTATTTACGGGTGCACCAGGAAAATATGTTTCTCTTGAAGACACTATTAAAGGATTTAAAGGTATTCTTAACGGTGAATATGATCATATGTCTGAGAACTCTTTCTATATGGTTGGCGGCATGGATGAAGCTATTGCTAAACATGAGAAGAACAAATAAGCATTATGCTTAGTAAAGGACTGTAATGGATAAGTTAAAACTTGAAATCCTAACTCCTAACGGTATGATCTATGATGGTGATGCTGTTAGTGTTACTCTTCCGGGTGAAGAGGGTGAATTCGGTGTTTTGGCGCATCATGCATCTCTAACAACATTGTTAGAAGCTGGTGTGATTGACATTGAAAAAGAGGATAAATCAGTCGAATCAGTTCTCATCAACTGGGGTGTTGTTCAGGTTGATGAAAAAAAAGTCATTGTCTTAGTTGAAGGTGCTGTTGCTATTCGTGGTGACAATGAAAGCGATGTAGCTAAAGCTCTTGATGAAGCGAAAGAGCTTATTAATGATATCGCGGATTCAAATCCTGCTATTGCATCAGTTTCTGCAAGAATAGAATCAGCTGCTCAAAAACTTATTTAGTAATGACGAACGATTTAATCGATTTTTATTTAAAAAGTCATCCTGTAACACTTGGTGTACTGGCACTTTTGTCAGTATACTTTGTCATATTGAATTGGGTGTTTTTCTACCGTTTGTTTTCTCTTAATAGTTGGTTATCCAAGGAAAATAGCTCTCTTGAGAGCTTACTCTTAGGTGCCTCCAGCGTGAGTGAAAAATCTTTTTTAAACAATTTTATTAAAACCAGCTCAAATATATCGAAAGAAATTTTTGATCTTGCTATGCTCGCAGCAACCAAAGAGGCTACAAAGGGACTCTCTGTCTTATCTGTATTTGCTTCTACAACACCTTTTATAGGCTTATTTGGAACGGTTGTTTCTATCCTTGATACATTTACGCATATTGGGCAGAGCACGGGTAGTATGTCTATTATCTCAAGTGGTGTTTCTGATGCACTTGTAGCAACTGCTGCAGGTATATTTGTTGCTGTATTTGCTTATACATATCATCAGATACTTAAGAGAAAATCATTTGAAGTTGTCGGATTTATTCAAATGCAAAGTGATGCACTTCTAGCTCGTAAAGTATAAATGATGATATATGATTGGGATGATAAACCTGAGTTAAATATCACACCTCTTGTAGATGTGATGCTTGTTCTTTTGGCAATCCTTATGGTTATTGCGCCCAATATTATTTATGAAGAAAATATTAAACTTCCTCAAGGTTCCATAACTCAACAGATATCCAAAATTCCCCCTGTACATATCACTATTGACCAAGAGGGAAAACTTATGGTGAATAAAGAAGTTTTTTTACTCAATGCTTTTAAAGACAACTTTTTTCTTTATGCGAAAAAACTTGATCTAAAAGCCACTGTTCTTATAAGTGCAGACAAAACATTGGACTATGGTGTTGTTATGTCGGTTTTAGCAGCAGTTAAACAAGCTGGTTTTACTGATGTTTCATTAGCAACAAATGGATAGAAATAATTCCTATTTTTTGGTTAGCGGTTTTATATCGTTAACACTTTTTGCATTTTTTCTTTCATTGTTTTTTTATATGATGTTCTCATCGTCAAAATTGAAAGAATATGCCCTCAACAAAGATAACTATATCTCTGTTTCCATACAACTACCTAAAGAAAAAAAAACAAAATCAAAAAAAAGTGTTGCTACACCTCTTGTTAATCCTCCTCAAAATAAACAAACACAAGAAGTTGATATAGATGATCTCTTTAGTGATGTATGGACAAAAAATATTAAAACTAAAAAAATTAACAAAAAAAAGATAGATAAAAAAAGAATACAAGATATACAAAAAAAAATAAAAACTACTACAAAAAATAAAACAGAGAACATTTCTCAGAAGTTACAACAGATAACAAGCAATAAAGCTGATAATGAAAATGTGCAAACCTCTTCAGCCGATGAAGTTAATGAATATTTGGCTAAAATTCAGGCGTTAGTCTATAAGTATTTTTATCCGCCGGCAAACTCTCAAGGACACAGTGTAAAGGCAGTGATCAACCTCAGTGCTTTGGGAAAAGTGTTGGATTTTAGGATTTTACAAAAATCTGCTAACATGGCTTTAAATGAAGAGAGTGAAAAAATAAAAGAGAGACTCATGAGTGTGGTTTTTCCAAAAAATCCTCAAAACAAGAGTGGCAACTATATAATTATATTAACATCCAAGGAGTAAATTTGAAAATATTTTTTTCTATTTTAATGATCTTTACACTTTCTTTTGCAAGTGATGCAACGATAGAAGTTGTAAAAAAAGTGGAATCATTACCAACTATTGCAGTTGAAGATGCTTCTATAAACTATGATGACACTTTTAAATTGCGTTTTTTTAAAACATTGGTAGCTGATCTTAATGTTATTTCACTCTTTAATGTAGACAGACACTATCGTAAAAATCATTTTAACAATACTGATGTACTCTATGAGAACAAAGATATAGAGTACGTACTTCGCTATAAAATGTTTGAGGATGATAACGGTGCTTTAAATGTAGAGATGAAACTTCTCAAAAGCAGTGAAACAGTTATGAGTAAAAACTATAGGATTAGTAGAAAAAATGTTTTTATGTTTGTTTCACACTCCATAGCATATGATATTAATAAGTTTATGGATGCACCTTCAGTAGAGTGGATGAAAAGAAAAGTGATTTTTTCCAGAGTAGTGGCTCCTCAAAA
>JALUKO010000298.1 GCA_027056525.1 Helicobacteraceae bacterium
ATAAAGAGTGGTTTGCCTTCTTTTTTATGCCATGCAAGTATATGTTCCCAAGCTTCTTGAGCATTATCTGCAAATGTAAAAATGTCCAAATCTTCCGGTGCAATGACACCCTCATCTTTTAAAAATTCAAAATCAATCGCTTTGTCCCAATAATTTTTTCCAACCAATACGACAGGGATCTCATCTGTTTTTTTTGTTTGAATCAATGTCAATGTCTCAAAGAGTTCATCAAATGTTCCAAAACCACCGGGGTACACAACAAGGGCTTTTGCACGGTTTAAAAAATGAAGCTTTCTTATGGCAAAGTAGTGAAACAAAAAACACAGATCCGGTGTTATGTAAGGATTTGGAAATTGTTCGTGAGGAAGTTTTATGTTGAGACCTATACTTTTTGCACCAACATCATAAGAACCACGGTTTGCAGCTTCCATAATACCTGGACCACCTCCTGTCATAAGGGTCACCCGACAATCTTCAGCCGTTTCTCCACTGCTTCCCACAAGCTGACCAAATGTTCTTGCATCTTCATAATATATACTTTTGCCAACCATTCGCTCTGCAATATAGAGTTCTCTCAAAAGAGCTCTATCATTTGGTTTTTTACGTATCATCACTTCAATGGCTTCCAGTCTTTTGAGTGCAGTTTCCCGTTCTACGATACGTGCACTTCCAAAAACTACAATAGTATGTTGGATCCCATACTCTTTCATCTTAAGCTCAGCTTTTAAGTAATCAAGTTCAAGGCGTACAGCTCTAGCCTCATAAGAGTCCATAAACTCAGCATCTTTTTCAGCCATAATATATGTGGGACTTTTCATAATTGCCCTAATAAGCTTTAATGATTTCGGATCCTCTTCTTCAAGTTTTGGATGTTCCCACGGTAAAGTAGTTTTTTCATTTTTCATAAGGCGTCCTCCCCATATCTTTTTTTGTAGTATCGAATTACAAGTATTTTGACAAAATCATTAAAAACAAACCAAACACTGACATAACCCCACAGAAAAAGTGCCCATTGCCAGTTTATACGAGTCATTAGATCAAAACTGTAAAGCCCCATGGCTGTACCACCGAGTGCAGTTAGTAATGATGCTAAAACAAGCGGCCATGATGGATATGGTTTTTTAAAGAACCAATCTGCTATACGTGTATTAAAAATTGTATAGTGCCCTGCAATAATAAGCTTGACAAAAAAGAGCGTTTGCACAAAACCTAAAAATGATTTTTCATCATGCATATCAATCCATGATGGGACTTCTGGAAGATATATTGCTGTATCTGGGTGTGATTTCAAATAAACCATCATAATATAAAAAATAGCGAAGGAGCTAAGAACTCCCGCAACACCCAACCACGTTGAAAGAACAAAAACAGGTTTCATATCCCAGCGTACGGGGTTTTTCTCTACTTTTGTATTATCATAAGCAATAGTCATAATCGGAATATCATTCAGCAGTGCCAAAAGAATGATCATAATAGCTGTAATAGGATAAAAATCAAATATAACAATAGAAAGCGTCATAAATATTAAAATACGAACAGTCTCTGCAATTCTGTACACAACATAACTTTTCATTCGCTCAAAAACTATACGCGCCTGCTCAATGGCATCTACTATGACACGAAGACCAGGAGCCATCAGGACGATATCTGCAGCAGCGCGCGCCGCATCAGTTGCACCACTCACCGCGATACCACAATCTGCTTTTTTGAGTGCCGGTGCATCATTGACACCATCACCTGTCATACCGACAATATGGTCTGCTTTTTGTAATTTATCTACTATAAAGTATTTGTCCTCAGGAAATACCTGCGCAAATCCATTGGCTTTTTCTATGATTTGTACTATTTCAGACTCATGTTGCTTGACACTTCCTGCAGGAAGAGGCTGTGAATCTAGCTCTTTTTGTACATTAGTGACAATTTTGCTAACTTCTTTGTTTAGTGTATCCTCATCTATCTCAGTTTGTAAGGTTTTTAAAATAGAACGAGAAATAATTTCTGAGAGAAAAACATACTCTTTTGTACTTTGTCCTTTGAGCTCTTTTATATCTTCTATATCCTGCCCAATATCCAAAATACCGGAAATATACTTCGCAACAGAGATATTATCTCCTGTGACCATTTTCACAGAAACACCTTTGGCATTTGCCTCGGCAATAGCCTCCTTAGAATCTTCACGCGGAGGATCAAAAAGTGGAACAAGACCTACAAAATGGTACTTATCTTCACCCTCTTGTCTATACCCTACTCCTAAAGTTCTAAAACCTTTT
>JALUKO010000299.1 GCA_027056525.1 Helicobacteraceae bacterium
CTTTTAACCACCGCACTTGCCGTTATCTTGGCAATTGTTGTTATGAACATTGTCGGCATTGGGGAGAGAGTCAGTGGCGAAGGGCTTGAGTATGCAAAAGCAAGTACCATAGCACCATTTTCATTTGAGTCAATGATACTGAGCTTTATCCCTACCAATATATTTTCCTCTTTAAGTAATGGTGCCATGATGCAGATCATCGTCTTTGCCATACTCTTTGGTGTGGCGTCACTCTTTTTAAAGCCAAGTGAACAAGAACCGATGATCAAGTTCTTTAGTGCGGTTTCAGAAGCGATGCTAAAAATGGCCGAATGGGTGATAATGCTCACACCTATAGGTGTGTTCTCACTTATCTCTTATGTTATAGCAGAACAGGGAATCGGTGTGGTTCTTGGACTTTGGAAATATGTCCTTGTAGTGGTTGGTGTTATCATTTTGCACGGGCTTGTTACACTTCCAAGCGTCCTTGCATTTTTTGGAAAAGTCAACCCATACAGATATCTCTCCGATGTAAGAGAAGCCCCTATCATGGCATTTTCCACTGCATCTTCAGCCGCAACACTACCTGTTTCGATGCGTGTTACAGAAGAGATGGGAGGTGTGAATAAAAAAACAGCTTCTTTTGTACTGCCTCTTGGTGCCACCGTTTCGATGGACGGAACTGCTGCATACCTTACAGTAGCGGTTCTTTATATCGCCAATATGGCGGGTGTTGCACTGAGTTTTGCAGATCAGCTTCTTTTGGGGATCACGGTGGTTGCCCTCAGCGTCGGTGTGGCAGCACTTCCAAGTGCATCATTGGTTATGATGGTCGTTATCTTAAATCAGCTCGGACTTCCGGTAGAGTATATGGCACTCATTGTTGCGGTTGATCGTATTTTGGATATGTGCCGTACCTCTTTAAATGTTACTTCTGATCTTGTTGTCACCAAGATAGTCGACCAGTTTGAAAGACGCAGCACTGAATAACGCACACTTTACCTATCTCATCATTCTTGCTATGCTTTTATGGGGTGGAGGTTGGAGTGCACTCAAAATACTCACCATAGATATGCCGATGGATGTGATCATCTTCTGGCGTTTTTTTATTATGGCTCTTTCATTTTTACCTATTTTATTTTTAGTACAAGAGCCCATCTGTATCAACCGCTCAAATCTCAGATATATTACGGGAAGTTCAGTGCTTAACATCGCGTTTATGATTTTCTCATTTTTAGGTGTAAAGTATGGTTTGGCAGGTTCTGGAGGGGTGATCATCACAACTCTCTCCCCCGTGATGACTTTTTTGCTTGTAGCACTTATTTTTAAAAATAAACTTCGTCCACAACAATATTTCGGACTTTTTTTAGGCATAGTAGGCGGCTTTATTATGCTTGAGTTGAACCATTTGGAACTTTTTATGAACGGCTCAAACATATACTTTTTACTCTGTGCCATCATTTGGGCGGGAGTAACCATACTCTCTCAATATTCCCACAAACACATACACCCTATCCACTACAGCTTTTTTATCTCTGTGGCAGCAACCTTTGCGGCTTTTGCCTACAGCTTTGTGATGCAGAGTGATCTTAGTATCGTTTTTGATCAGGGAGTTGTTTTTTGGATTGCTATGATCTATCTTGCAGTACTTGGGCAAAGTGTGGCAACAACCATCTTTTTCATAGCTTCTGGAAAACTTGGCAGTGAAAAAACAAGCTCTTTTATGTTCCTGGTTCCCCTTTTTGCTCTTTTGATAGCTTTCTTAGTTTTAGATGAACCTATAGAGTTGCATATTCTTTTAGGTGGTGCTATTAGTTTAGTTGCAGTATTATTTATAAACAAAAAAAATCTCTTTAAAAAGATATAATTATTAGTACTATTTGCAATAATAGATTATAATTATCATAAAAAAGGTTTATGGATGAAAAAAGTACTTATTCTCGGTGGTGGCTTTGCCGGTATAGAAACAGCCATTTACTTGAAAAAACTTCATTACAGCGTCACTTTAGTGAGTGATAGAGACTATTTTTATATCTACCCTACATCTATTTGGATCCCCACAGGTGAAAGTACTTTTGAAGATGTTTGCATAGATCTACAAGAGCTCAAAGAGGCGCATGGTTTTAAGCTTATCGTTGAAGAGGTCGCTAGTATCAACGCCAAAGAAAACCGTGTAACACTCTCCAACGAGCAGGTTCTTTCAGACTATGACTACCTTGTTGTAGCAATGGGTGCTTCAAAAATGAAACACAAAGGAATTGAGAACACCCTCTCTATTTGTGGTACTCCCACAATGTCATTAAAGATCAAAGAGAAGCTCGATGCACTTATGGAAAAAGGAAGCGGGAAGATCTGTTTTGGCTTTGGAGGCAACCCAAAAGACAGCTCAGCTGTTCGTGGAGGACCGGCGTTTGAGCTTTTGTTTAACGTTCATAATCTTTTAAAGAAAAAAGGGATTCGCAACAACTTTGAACTTACTTTTTTTGCTCCAATGGCACAACCCGGTAAACGTATGGGTGAAAAAGCACTCAAGATGATGGATACCTTTTTTAACAAGCTCGATATCAAACAGCACTTTGGAAAAAAGATCACATCTTTTGAAAAAAACGGTATTGTTTTTGAGGATGAGACTCTACTGGAGTCCGATTTTACTATGTTCATACCCGCAGGAGCCGGACATAAAGTGATATTCGAATCAGATCTTCCAAAAAATGAAGCCGGATTTATCCGCATAGATGACTACTGCAATGTTGTCTTTGAAGATGAAACAATGCCTACAAACATCTATGCAGTCGGTGATGTTGCAGCACTTGAGGGTGCTTCGTGGAAAGCAAAACAGGGGCATATCGCTGAAGTGATGGCAAGAAATACCGCTCATAATATCGCACAAAAAGATACAAATGGACGTGACTTTAAGGGGTATCAAGAACACCTCAATATTTTATGTGTTATGGACAGTGGAGACGGGGCTTCATTTATATACAGAGACAACCAAAAAGCTTTTATGATCCCTATGCCACTCTTTGGGCATTGGCTTAAAAAAGGGTGGGGAACTTACTGCAGATACTCTAAACTTGGGAAAATTCCGAGAATTCCGGGGATGTAATTTTTTATTCCCTAGACTCTCTCTTTTTGTTTTCTTTTAAGCTTCATTTTTCTTTTTGCAAGTTCACGCATATCGTCTGTGGTGTCACTCTCATCAACGATCTCAACACCTAAGATGGTCTCAACACAATCTTCCAAAGTTATGATACCTTCTGTTTGATCATAATTATCCATAACCAAGAACATATGCTCTTTTTTTGATATAAACAGATCGAGCGCTTTACTTACCGGTACATTTTCATTGATTGAAAACATATCTTTTTTAATGGAACCTACACTCACACTGTCATCAAGCAGAGCTTGTCTAAAGATCTTCTTTGTAAGTACGATCCCCGTAACCTCTTCGATGGAACCGTTATAAACAGGAATACGGGAAAACTTAAAGATTGATTCCTCTTTTTCAATGATCTCTTTAATACTCATAGTCTCATCAAGGGCAAAAACAACACTTCTTGGGGTAAGAACCTCCCCTACTTTAATATTATCAAGATTGAGGATGTTTTCTATAACATCTGATTCTTTCTCATCTATCACACCCTCATCCTCACTTAGAAGCATACTCTCTAAAAGTTCCTCTTTAGTAAGTGAATGTGCATCCTCATTTCCTTTTGATATCTTGTTGGTTACAAATAAGGTGGTCAAAATAATCGGATATGTCAACCATATAAAGATTCTGATGATCTGAGCCGAGATCGGTGCCAACTGCTTCCAGTAAATAGCACCGATAGTCTTTGGAATAATCTCAGATAAAAAAAGTATGGCAAAAGTAAGCACAATGGAAACATACACAACAGCATCATTACCAAAAATCTTAGAAGCCTGCGCTCCAACTGCTGCAGCACCGAGTGTGTTTGCTATTGTGTTTAAAATTAAAATCGAAGCGATTGATTTGTTTATATTGAGTTTATGCAGCTTTAAAAGCTTTCCAATGTTAGGTCGCTCTTTTTCAAGAACTGAGACATAAGACATATTTACCGAGAGTAAAACAGACTCCAATATGGAACACAAGAATGACACACCCACCGACAATACAAAAAATAGAATTAATAAATCCATTTAATTTTCATTACCCTTTATAATAATATATATGTTGCAAGACCTAAGAAACTAAAAAAGCCCACAACATCTGTAACTGTTGTTAAAATAACCGTGCTTCCAATTGCTGGATCAATATCCATCTTTTTTAAAAAAAGAGGGATGGTAGCACCAAAAAAACCTGCCATAAAAAGGTTGATCACCATACTAAGAGCAATAACCACTCCAAGCATCCAGGTATCAAACCATATGGAGGCAATAATCCCCATTATTATAGCGAAGAAGAATCCGTTGAGCAACGAAATAGCAACCTCTTTTTTTATGATCCTCATCGCATCACCCTGAGAGATATCACCAAGAGCCAACTGCCTTACAACAACAGTAAGCGTTTGAGTTCCGGCATTGCCTCCCATAGAAGCAACAATAGGCATCAAAACAGCAAGTGCCACCATACTTTGCAATGTATCTGAAAACAGACCGATAACCAAAGAAGCAACTATAGCCGTTAAAAGATTAAGACTTAGCCATGTAGCCCTTTTCTTACCCGCTTTGACAACCTCCTCATCATCTTCAGCTTCATCATCAACACCCGCAAGGTTATACATTTGCTCTGTTGCATGTTCATTGATAATATCGTAGATATCATCAGAGGTGATACGACCGACTAAGATACCATCAGCATTGACTATAGGCATTACCGAGAGATCGTACTCTTCAAAATAGTGCACAACCTCTTTAATATCTTCCCTGTCATGAGCTACCTTTGGTTCAAAACTCTCCTCCGCACTCTCAATATTCTCTTGAAGTGTTTTTGAAAAGTCAAAAATCAGAAGATCATCAAGCCCAATCGTATAGAGTAATTTTTTGTTCTTATCTGTAATAAAAAGATTTTGAACATTTTCGATCTCTTTGGCTCTTCTGAGTCTTGCAAAGCGTTTTATGACATCTTGTACAACTTCATCAAGTTCGGCCGTAAAGACCTCAAGCTGCATATGTGCACCGGCTTCATTTTCTTCATAGTTTTGAAGTCTGGTGATCTCCTCTTGATCATCTTCATCAAGAGTATTAAAAACCTTGGATGCAACATGCTCATCTATCTCTTCTAGTCCCTGCATAAACTCAGCTTGATCGTCAGACTCAAGTTCTGTTACTGCATGAGAGAGTTCATCGATGCTTAAAGACTCCACCACATCATCAAAAAAACGATCAGGAAGCGCAAGTGCAACATCCCCAACAATATCTTTTGGTATTTTTTTAATAGCTTCTGCAAAATCCCTGTCATCAAGCTGTTTTAAAATTTTTGCTATATCCGATGGGTGCATCTCGCTGGTTTCATGTGCATCTAAATATTGATCTAGTTTGTTCATTATATACTTTAATATAGATTTGTTACATAGAATTATACCTAAGCATATCTACTAAACGGTTACGAATTTTTTTGAAAAGATTTTTTTAGTTTATTTTGATGTATCAAATTTTGTAAGATCATTATGCTTAATCACATCAGAGAGCTTCTCAACATACTCTTCACCTGTTTCAGAATATTTATCAAGTTTTTTAACAATTTCATAGACATTGTCTGTTTTACTTCGTACATCCCTAAACTCTTTGTAAGCTCTCCCTTTTGCCATAAGCTTATAGTACTCTTTTACAGAATCTTCTATACTGTCAAATTTTCTGAGCCAAATGGTTTTATTACCCGCTCTTTGTTGTGAGGCAGCAATCCTGTCTTCATTTTTACTCACACTCCACATCCCAAAAATATTGTTGGCTTCTTTAAAAAACCGAGAAGTTCCCCAGCCACTCTCTATAGCTGCTTGCGCTAAAGCTATACTTTTTGGGTGTGGCTTGAGCGCTGCTAAAAGCTCTTCATCTGTCGTAACATTATAGTATTTTTTCAATTTTTCAATTTTTTGAGGGTTTGAGCCGTATTTAATATCATTGCGTACCACTCTATACTCTTTCATAAGTTCTGAATAGGCTTTGTGCACGGCAGGGATCAGTAATGTATAAAAAATTTTTTTCTTTTCACTGACACTCATCTGCTTTGAAGGCATCTTATTTGCCTCTTGTGCAAAAATACTCAAACACAAACAGATAGATATCACAATAAATCTCATACACTCTCCACATAATAAATACAATCGAATTATATCATTTCTTCTAAAAAAACAACAAATGATGGTTTTTTTTATGAATATAAACTTATATAATTTTAAATTAAGCCAATACATTTTACAATGACTCATCTTAACACAAAAGGCAAAAAAATGAAGAAAATTTTAGTAAGTTTAGCAGCAGTAGTTGCACTTAGCAGCTCAGCTATGGCTGGTGTAAACTCTCAAACAGGTTGTGGACTTGGTTCAATGATCATCAAGGATGATTCTTCAGCTATTTTATTAGCACTGCAAGCTACAACAAACGGTACTTCAGCGAACCAAACTTTTGGTATCACTTCTGGAACTTTAGGTTGTAAAAAAACTAAACTGGTTATGAATGAAAGAGCTGAAGAGTTTGTTGCTTCAAATATGGATCAACTTGCTAAAGAGATCGCTCTTGGTTATGGTGAATCTATCGACACACTCGCTGAACTTTTAAAAGTAGAGGACAAAGCTACTTTCTCTGCTTCACTTCAAGCTAACTACAACAGCATCTACACGAGCCAAAATGTAAAAATGGCAGATGTACTTGACAATATCTCAACTACATCACTGTAATGCAGCTTATAACTAAACGGGTTCTTCCCGTTTAGGTAGCACTTAACACTCCCAAACTAGGATACTTTCATTTTATTCAAATCTATTATATTGTTTATTTTTTCTATCTGTTTTTTACATGCTTCTGCACAAGAGTATATAAAAAAAGCGGATGACCTTAAGCTCTCACAAGAGAGATACTGGCAACTTCTTTTACATATGAGAGATGGCACAAGTGAAATTGATGATGCCAGATTTTTCTTTGCAGACAATGGTAAAAACGATGCTAAAAGTGAACTTCATGCAACTATAGAAGCGATTATAAATGAAACTCGTTTTGATGATAATGCCAGTGCCTGTAGATTTCCGGCAAGAACTGCATGGCTCAAAGAAAAGTTACACATCACTGATCTGCCTGAGGTCACATGTAGCGAATATGAAGAAACCCTAAAAAAGCTAGACCCAAAATCAGCAACACTTGTCTTTCCCTCTGCACATATAAATTCGCCGGCTTCCATGTTCGGGCATACTTTTTTAAGGATTAACTCCTCTTACGAGTCAAGGCTTCTCTCTTATGCCATTAACTATGCAGCTGATGCGAACCCTGATAATACCAATGCCATTATATTTGCCATTAAAGGTCTTTTTGGCGGCTATTATGGAAAATACTCTCTGCTTCCGTATTATGAAAAGCTCAAAGAGTATAGAGATACCGAACAAAGAGATATCTGGGAGTATGACCTTGATC
>JALUKO010000300.1 GCA_027056525.1 Helicobacteraceae bacterium
CTATAACTATGTTGGTATTCGTACTCATGGTATCGTGAAGTATCTAAAACATTTCCTTGGGCCTGTTTGGTGGTTGTACTGGTTAATGTTTCCAATTGAGATAGTGTCTCATATCTCTCGTATGATATCATTGAGCTTTCGTCTTTTTGGTAACGTAAAAGGAGATGATATGTTCTTGATGGTAATCTTGATGCTTGCTCCTTGGTTACTACCGATGATCCCGTTTGCACTATTAACATTTATGGCACTCTTACAAGCGTTTATTTTTATGATGCTGACATATGTTTACCTTGGTGGCGCGATCGTCGTTGAAGATCACTAAGGTCTTTGGATGCAAAAAGAACATTTTGATAAACTAATGGGCTTTTTGCTTGGGGCATCATGGGCGATTGTCCTTTTTGGTGCTCTTATAACTTTTAATCTTTTCCTTTATCTCGGTCTTAGTCTTTCACTCTTTTTTACTATCATCTTTATCGTTCTTTCTATGTTCTTTATCATGGCACTTGATGCTTTTGTTATCAACAGAAAAAGACTCGAAGAAGCAAAAAAACAAACCAAACTTCTAGAAAAACTCTACTCCAAACACACGAAATAGCCACTCATCTGAGATTTTCACTTATTTTATGAGAGTTAAAAGCTTTAATTAGATAAAATAGATAACCAATTATCATTTATCTAAGGAAACCTATGTTTGAAGTAGTTATCGGGCTTGAAGTCCATGTACAACTAAACACTAAAACGAAACTTTTTTGCTCATGTCCAACGAGTTTTAACCATAAACAAAATACCAATACATGTCCCACATGTTTAGCACTTCCGGGTGCCCTTCCTGTTTTTAACAAAGAGGTTTTGCACAAGTCAATTATGTTTGGTACTGCAGTTGATGCAACAATAAACAGAATTTCTTACTTTGACAGAAAAAGTTACTTTTATCCGGATTCTCCGAGTGCTTATCAAATTACTCAGCTCTATACACCTGTCGTTGAACATGGAAAACTAACAGTAGATTTTGAAGATGGTACTACAAAAAGTATCCGTATAAATCGCGCTCACATAGAAGCAGACGCAGGGAAAAACATTCATGACGGTGATATCTCAAAAGTTGATCTCAATCGGGCCGGAACACCACTTTTGGAGATAGTCTCAGAACCTGATATGAGAAGTGCCGATGAGGCGATTTTATACTTGAAAAAACTGCACTCGATCATACGCTACTTGGATATAGGTGATGCAAATATGCAAGAGGGAAGCTTTCGTGTCGATGTCAATGTATCTATCAGACCAAAAGGTGATGAAAAACTCTACACTCGCGTTGAGATCAAAAATATCAACTCATTTAAATTTATTCAAAAAGCAATAGAGTTGGAAGTTGCTCGTCAAAGCGAGGCTTGGGAAGATGGTGTGTATGAGCAAGAGATCGTTCAAGAGACGCGACTTTTTGATCAGACAAAACAAGAAACCCGCTCTATGCGTGGAAAAGAGGAAGCTGCCGATTATCGTTACTTCCCCGAACCTGATCTGCTAAAAGTGGTTGTCACTGATGAAATGATGGAGAAATACACAAAAATACCGGAACTTCCGGATGAGAAAAAAGAGCGTTTTGTATCAGAATACGGTATGAATGAATACAATGCCGTTGTTATCACTTCTAGTGTTGAGCTGGCAAACTTTTTTGAGACAATGATGGATGAAGAGGGTGTAAGCGCTAAAACGGCTACAACGCTTCTGACAGTTGAGCTTCAAGGGCGTCTCAAAGGTGAGCTTAATATAACTAACTCCCCTGTAGATGCGAAAAAACTCGGCTTTTTGGCAAAACGTGTAGATGATAAAACTATCTCCGGAAAAGCGGCAAAAGAGGTACTTGATCATCTAATGGAAAATGATGAGGATGTGGACGCGGTTATAGAAAAACTTGGGCTTAAGCAGGTAAGTGATACAGGAGCCATAGAGGCGATGTGTGATGAGATCATCAATGCAAATCCTGAGAAAGTTGAGCAATACAAAGGTGGAAAAGATAAACTTTTTGGTTTCTTTGTCGGTCAGGTGATGAAAGCTTCCAAAGGGAGTGCAAACCCACAAGCAGTAAATGAGATACTTAAAACAAAGCTAGGCTAATGAAATTTTTCAATCGTCTTTTCATTGATTTTGCATACTACTTACAAAACTCTGTAGCATATCAGCAAAAAAGACGATTTTTTTATAATCTACTTGAGAATGATGAGTATAAATATAAAAAATATTTTGATATTTGTATGATCATATTG
>JALUKO010000301.1 GCA_027056525.1 Helicobacteraceae bacterium
TTTGGGCAAATGAGTCTTGGGGACGCTATTGGGGTTGGGATCCTAAAGAGACATGGGCACTTGTAACGATCCTCGTATATGCAGTTGTGGTTCACTTGAGATTTATCAAATCGATCTACAGTGAATTCAACTATAGTGTGATCTCGTTACTGTCCTTTACTTCAGTGATCATGACCTATTTTGGAGTGAACTACTATCTGGCAGGAATGCACTCTTATGCTAAGGGTGATCCGGTACCAATACCTGATTTTGTACCTGTAACATACTTGATCATATTTGTGATCATAGCACTGGCGTACAGAAACAGAAATCTGGCAAAATAGGAAAAAGTTTTGGAGTTTAGCGGTTTTAGTAAAAAAGCTTTGCCCTTTTTAGAAGCGATCCGTCAAAACAATGATAAAGAGTGGTTTGAACTTCACAGAAAAGAGTATGAGGAGTATATTTTAAATCCTTCCCGTGCTTTTGTTGAGGAGTTTGGGGAGCATCTTATGGCGTTAGAACCGACTATAAACTATGCTCCTAAAATCAACAAATCACTTTTTAGAATATACAGAGATACCAGAAGAATGGGTGCTATCAAAGTGCCTCTTAAACACCGCATAGGGGTTATCTTTTGGCAGGGAAGCGGCTCTCGTATGCAAAGCTCCTCTTTTTATCTTCACTTTTCTCCTGATGAACTCTTTGTTGCTGTTGGCGTAAGGTGGTTTGAAAAACCGATGCTTGATGCGTATAGAGAATACATCAAAGATGATCTCAGACGGGAAAAACTCGCCTTAGTGTTAGAGAAGCTGAATGCAATGGGCTATAAAACTGTTGAGAAGGGTTACAAAAGATTCCCTAGAGGTTTTCATGCGGATATGTTGCACAGTGAACTTGCTTTGTATAAAGGGATGGCAACATACAAGGTGCTTGACCCTCACCTTATAGAAGATGGTGAAAAACTTATAGAGAGACTCTATAAAATATATGAAGATATGTTACCATTACAAAAAATTATATATGATGTTAGTTTGAGAGTAAAAGAGGATTGATAATTGGCCAAAGAAGCAGTAGTACTACTCAATATGGGTGGTCCAAATAACCTTGAAGAGGTTGAGATGTTCTTAAAGAACATGTTCAACGATAAAAATATTTTAACTATGAAGAGCAATCTTCTAAGAAAGTTTATAGCAGGTATGATCACCTTCAGCAGAACAGAAAGTTCTCAAGAGATATATAGACAGCTTGGTGGAAAATCACCCTTGGTTGGGCATACACAAAGCCTTGTTGAGAAGTTGCAAAAAAGACTTGGTGAAGATGTTGTTGTTGATTTTGCCATGCGATACACTCCACCTTTTGCTCCTGAAGTGATTCAAAGGCTTAATACCAAAGAGGTTGAAAAGATCTACCTTATCCCTTTGTATCCTCAGTACTCTACAACCACAACCAAATCATCTTTAGAAGATTTTGAAGAGGCATATCATGATAGTAAAGGTGATGCTGTTTTGGTTGAGATTAAACATTTTTTTGAAAATACGACCTACAACAAAGCGATACTTCAGCGGATAAAAGAGAAGATGGGTGAAGATAACTATAACGATTTTGATATCATCTTCTCAGCGCACGGTCTACCTCAAAAGATAGTAGATGCAGGTGATGTGTACCAAAGACATGTCGAGCGTCATGTTGAGATCTTAAAAGGTATGCTTCAAGAAGAGGATATGGATTTTCATGATGTGCATTTGGCTTACCAGTCAAAAGTGGGACCAATGCAATGGCTCACACCATCCTTGGAAGATAAACTTAAAAGTGTCAGAAACAGGGGAGTTGTTATTTTCCCTCTTGCTTTTACTATAGATAACTCTGAGACCGATTTTGAACTTGAGGTGGAGTACAGAGAGATAGCGGAAGATTTTGGGTTTAAAGAGTATCGAGTATGCAGATGTCCAAACGATAGTGATCTGTTTGTTGATACTCTTTGCGAACTCTATGAAAAGATGAAGTAAAGATGATGAAAGTCGTTATATTTGATATGGATGGAACACTGATAGATTCCAAAAAAGATATAACCATTTCCATCAACTATGTTCGAAAGCTTAACTATAATCTTCCTCCGCTTGAGGAGTCTTTTGTTGTAGAGGCCATCAACAAAGAGGTTCGTAACCTTGCACAACTTTTTTATGGTACGCAGACGTATCGCGAGAGTGACAAGGTGGTGTTTGAGCAACATTATGAAAAACAGTGCATACAAAATCCATACCTCTACGAAGGTGTTTTAGAAACACTTCACGCTTTACTTGAAGAGGGTGTGAAACTTTCCGTTGCGACCAATGCTCCTACAAAGTTTGCACAAAGGATGTTAAGCTCTTTGGATGTCGGTCATCTTTTTGATGTTATTATCGGTGCTGATGAAGTGAGTGCTTCCAAGCCCAACCCTGAGATGTTAAACAAGATCTTAAACTTCTATAACTACAGCCATGATAAACATAGAGCCTGGATGGTGGGAGATAACACAAAAGATATACTAAGTGCGCATAACGCAGGTATTGAAGCATTGTTTGCTACATGGGGATTTAGCCCGGAACCTCTTTATGAGCAGGTTGTCTTTAAACCTCAAGAGATTTTAGATATCGTTTTATAAAAATATATGATAAAATAGTTTGACTTATTTTAACACATAGGAAAGACTATGTTCGATACCGATCTTTTAATAGCCTTCTTTTTGATGGCACTTTTATTTTTACGCCAAATTTATATACTCAAGCAACCTAACAAAATCAACTATGCACCGCTTATGCTAGGTATTGGTGCTTTAAGCTCACTCATACATTTTATTGCTCACCCTGAAATACTAGATATCCTCTTATTGGTACGTGAGTCACTATTTCCTATCGTCACTGCCTTGCTTCTGTATATTGTTATGAATATTATGCATCAAACACAGCAGTCTGAAAATGCACGTTTACAGCAGGAATTTAGTAAGCTTTTAGTGGAACAGGTTACACAGATGAAAGAGTATATGCGAGAGTTGGAGCTTCGTATGATCAAAAATCAGGAACAAGATAGGGAAGCTCAAAAAGATATACGTGAAAAATTCATAAACGATATCAAAACGCTTGATGCTATTCAGATAAACCAGAGTAGGTTTTTAGAGAAGTTTGATGAGATAGAAAAACTACATAAAGGTATTTCACAGAGCTTTGAGTATTTTGCAAATACACAGCTTCCAGAGCTTGACAATGTTGTGCACAAGCATATAGATATATTACGCATAGCAGAACAGGATCATCACAATAAAGTGAAAGCATTTTTAGCGAAGGCAATCGAGAGCAGAGCAGATATCTCTGATGATATAGAGAGCTTAAAGGAGACACTACAAAGCATAAAAAATGTTTCTGATGAGATAGCACACACTATCACACAAGAGACTGTAGAACAGCTTGCAGATGTAACGCAGGAGTTTCAAAAAGAGATTGTATCGTTAAAAACCCATGCAGAGGGTGTGAGTACATCACTTTATGAGGGTGAAAATACAATCAGTGCCATAAGGGAGCAGAGCGAACTTCTGATGAAGCAAATGGTGCTCACCTCAAATAAAATGGGTGAACTTGAAGTGCAAAATGATGGTCTACATGATATATATACGCTCATCAAAGATCTTGTAAAGGATATGGAAGTGATCAAAGCCGATTATGTAAAATCACAATCTCAGTTAAGTCTGATCTCAAAAGAACTGCAACATGCAGAAGATAAACAGGTCGTCAAAATGACACAGCAGATAGAGCTACTCTCAAAAACGCTCAGTCAAAGGGTTGATGAATCATTGGAAAAACTGCATGAACATTATCATATAGCTGAGAATGATATAACGCAAAGTGTGCAGGTACTTGCTAAAAAAGCACAAATGCAAAAAGGATACTCTCAGTCTGAGAGCTAGTTTGAAAGAGAAAGAACAATAAATGCGGGATAGATAAAAAGACCTAGATAAGGCAAAAAGTTATTTATGGGAGCCAGCAGTACAAGACTTAACTCATGAGAGAGCTCTTTTTTAATAAAGACCTGCTGGATGAGCAGTATTTTTGTAGCGATATCAGCTGTTTTTATCAGAAGTAAAATCATGCTCCAAATATTATAATCACTCAGCATTGCAAACCATACGGCAAAGTAAAAAGTAGGGTGCATCACCAAAAATAAAAAGATACTTCTCTGGTAGTACTTGTACATACGAATGAGCATTCCCATGATACTCGGAGCTTTTTGCCAGTTGATCTCAAAAAACTCAAGTAAGAGATAAAGCAGTACATAGTTGAGTATCAGCTCATTTGTAATCATCATCTGATCCTGAACCTTTGACCTCTTGTATGGTAGTTACTTTGTTTCTTCCGTTTTCTTTGGAGAGGTACAAAGCTTTGTCCGCAGTGTCTATGAGGTTTTCTATACTCATACCTTTCTCAAAAGTTGCCACACCAAAACTTGCCGTTATGTGCTTAATGGTTGTAAAAATATTGTTTTCTATAGTTTTACGTATTTTTTGTGCTAATTTTAGAGCTTGTTGCAGGTTTGCATGAGGAAGGATGATCAAAAATTCTTCTCCTCCCCAGCGACCGACAGTATCACCCTTGCGTATAGATGATTTTAGAAGTGTTGCAAATTCAACTAAGACCATATCTCCGATAAGGTGTCCGTATTTATCATTTATAGATTTGAAAAAATCAATATCCAGAAGTATAATACTTGAGATTTCCTGATTTCTGTGAAAACGGTAATACTGATTTTGTAACATCTCATCTATATACATGCGGTTGTGTATTTTTGTCAGCTGATCGGTGATAGAGAGATTTTTGAGTTTGAGTTCATTTGTTTTGAGTGCAGTGATATCTGTTAAATAGCCTACAAAGTTTATGATATTGTCATTTTCATCTCTGACGATCACTGTATTGTCCAGTATCCATTTTACTTTATTGCTTTTGGTAATGACCCTGTAGGGTTCATGTTTAAAAAAGTATTTTTTTTCATTTATTGCTTGGGTAACCTCATCCATAACGAGTTGCAGGTCATCGTGATGGATACAGTGGGCATAGACTATCTTGCCGTTTATAAACTCTTGAGGTGTGTATTGCAGAAGTGATTCAACACTTTTAGAAACTGAGTTGACAGTCCAGTTTTCATCGTTGTTCCATTTAAAGAGAACAGCATCGCTCAAATCAAAGAGTGAGAGAAGAATATCCTGTTCTTTTGTACGCTCTTTGATCTTTTTCTCAAGGTTTTCATTGATCTCTTGAAGCTCTTTCGTTTTTTCTTTAATCTCAGTATCTACTTTATCTTTGAGCTGTGATGGGCGGATCGATACAAAATAGGAAAAAGGGAAGGAGATGAGAATCACCACAAGCATGATAAAAAGGAGCTTGTAAAATTCCTCCTCTATGGCATCTTCTACATACTCATCTTTAAGCTGTAAGACCATTCTTATATCTTCACCGTTGTTTAAAAAAATCTTTTTAGAGTAAAAGTTTTCTCCGCTTAATTCACTTTTGGAAACTATATCTTTGGTATTTTGATCAAAACATTCATTGATACTTTGTGAAGTACCAAGATATCTGTTCCAGCACGATTTTTTATGGGGATCTGTTAAAATGTAGCCATCTTTGTCTATAAGGTATATATCAAATAGCGGAGTATTTACAATATCGTTTAAAATCTTTTTCATAAAAATATTGACAATTAAAATACCAACTTTTTTCCCATTATGAAACAATGGTGTCCCCACTCTAAGAACCGGTTTTCTTGGAAGTTCTATTTTACCGTGTTCCATATTGAGGTCGAGCTTTGAGTACCAGAACTGACCTTCTTTCAGTCTTATGATCTCTTGGAAGTAGTAACGGTTTTTTTTATTTTGCAGTTGCTCATCTTCGATCAAATAAGGTTTTGATCCATATGTGTCTCTTTGAACACGGATCTTTTCCATACCGTTGGCATCGATATACCTAAGTTGCATAATATTTTCAGCTGTATTTGTTATATCGAGTAAAAAGAGCTTGCCTGTTTTATCATTGATATGTTCTTGAAATATTGCAGAGTTTTGTATAGTGAAAAGTTTGAGCTTGACATCTTCTATGTAAGATTTAAAATAGTTGTCTCTTTCAATAAATTTTTCAGACGCTTTTTGTATGTTGATTTTTTGGATATCTTTTTTGTTTTTGACAAAAATAATAGACTGTGCGATCAACAATAGAACCAGTCCGTAAAACACACATGTTATAAAGAGTTTATATTTAAAAGAAAAATTCAAAAAATACCTCAAATGTCTTATAGTTTAACTATATTATAACATAGCTGATATCAGAGAGATGTTTGAGTATGCAGCTAGATTATATTTTTGGCAAGTTTTAAGAAGTTAGCATCAAGTTGATACGTGGTTTTGGTTATATAATCTATGCTCTTTAAATTAAAATTGCCATCGTTATAGCATATGACAGCATCATTATTACCCAAGAGGAGACCATCTATTGCTTCTGTAATAAACCTGTATGCCATCAAGCGGTCTCGTGTACTGGGGTTGCCGCCACGCTGAATATGACCAAGTATGGTAACTCGTGATTCTATGCCGATGTTTTTTTCAAACCATTGTGAGATCTCATCGGCGGACTGAGAAATACCTTCTGCAATCACAGCTATAAAATATTTACGCCCATTTTCTTTTTCATGGTTAAATTTTTTTTCAAACTTTTTAAGATCAGATACTTTCTCAGGAATCAAACAGAGTTCCGCACCGGAAGTGAGGGCTGAGACAAGTGCAAGATAGCCACAATGGTTCCCCATCACCTCAACGACAAAAGCACGGCTGAAAGAGGAAGCAGTATCTCGAATGGCATCAAGAGAGCAGTTGATGATCCCAAGAGCAGTATCTACACCAAGACAATAGTCTGTACCGGTTATGTCATTATCGATGGTAGAGGGTACACCTGCAAATGAGATGCCTGTTTCTTTGTGAAATACCTCTATGCCGCGAAAACTTCCATCACCGCCAAGAACAAGCAGCTTGTCAATGTTGTGCTTGTCCAGATTCTCTTTAGCTATTTTGCGGTATTTTTCTTGTAAAAATCGTTGTGAGCGTGCAGAGCCTATTTTTGTTCCGCCACGGTTTATGATACCTGATACGTCACAGTAAGATACAGCTACGATCTTGTTATCGATCAAACCTTCAAAGCCGTTATACACAAAGTAAGGTTGCAAACCTTTTTCAATACTGTATTCTACAAAGTGTTTTAAAGCCGGGTTCATCCCTGAAACATCACCACCAGAACATAAAATTGCAATATTTTTCATCTATTTCCCTTTTCAAGTAACATTATAACAATATAAGGAGCTTTGTAGAACATTTGCAATAGGTTTTACTAGAAATTAAATCTAGAATGTTATCATAATATAAAAGGGAGGTTTAAACCAAGTGTTTAAACTTCTTAAAATCTACGAAATCTTTCTTTTCTGAGCAGTAAAAAGGAGTATGATAACTCAGATATCGGGAATGTCTAAAATGAACTATAAATAAAGGAAACAGATGAAAGCAGTTGTAATGGCCGG
>JALUKO010000302.1 GCA_027056525.1 Helicobacteraceae bacterium
GAGGTCGTCTCCTATCACACCAAGCCCGCCTTTGACTTCGCGGTCGATACGTCCGATTACCGAAGGTTTCCAGATGTCGAAGAGTCGGAAATAGAGTACCGAAAAAACAATCTGCAGCCAGGTTGCGCCGCTCATGGAGAGTGCCAGCCAGATACCCGCTACTTCGTCAATAACGATTTCACTCGCATCATGAAGTCCGCTTTGGGCTTCCTCTTTGTTGATCTCATTGACGGCGATGAGACTTAAAAGAATGGTTGCCAGAAAGAGGGTGGTCGGTGGGAAGTACCAGAGGATGGGCAGTGCGGCGATGGCACCGGCGATAGTGCCCCAGGTTCCCGGCGCTTTGGGCAGCAGTCCGGTATAGAAAAATGTCAGAAAAAGTTTGCGCATATATTCCCTTTCAGGTAAGTGATACAGTCTGGTGAAGTTTCATGATCTCCAGGTAGAACTTCTCCTCTGTCATCTCCTCCAAAAGTCCTTCGCTCGGAAAGAAGTTGTTGAACTTCTGTATGATTTTGTCAAAACGGTTCGGATAGAGACTGCTCAGCAGAATAGCAGAAATCTCCTTTCTGACAAGTACAGCCGGCGGGAGTACACCGGCGTTGAGCAGTTCAAGGATAAATTCGGAGTCATAGGCAATATGGTGATGACTGCCGTGCGGGCAGGTTTTGGTGCTGACGAGGGTTTTGCATTCGTTGCAGTAGACAAATTCGTTACTGACATTGATGTGGATGTTGAGGTCAGGGTACTGGTCGACGATCGACTTGGTACCGGTTTTGTCGTAGTAGAGTCCGATACCTGCATGGTTTTGTCCGACTGCCAGATCGGTGCAGCCGAAGTTTCGCGCGGCGATGGCATCGAGGATAATGTTGTTAAACCCGGCAAAGATGTAGGTGTTTTCAAACGGTACGATCAACACTTTGTTCCTGGGCAGGAAGTTGTCCACAAAATATTTGAGTATCTTCAGCCGCAATTCGTAAGAGTATTGATCTTTTTTGTAGGGTTTGAGCAGGAAAAGCACCAGCATATCACTCTGTTCGAGTGTCATGCGGATAAAACGTTCATGTCCTCTGTGGAGCGGTTTTGCGGAAATCATAATAGCGGAAACCCTTTTTGCCCGGGTGCGTTCTGTCATGAGCGATATGGCGTTTTTGACGCTGCGAATGGCGCTGCAGTCAATCTTGTATTCACCGCTGACGGCGTATTTTCCCAGACGGTTGAGGGTATCTTTTACACCGGGATGGCTGGGATCGGTGGTGCCGAAAATCTTTTCAATACGGCGCATTCTGTCGATTTCGAAGATATCTTCCACCACGATCTCCCCGCGGTTTTCGCCGTCAACGACAATGTAGAGCAGGTCGCCCTTTTTTGCCTGTCTGAGGACGTTTTCATTACGGGTTCCGGCAGGTGCCAGGATAAAGGAAAAAGGGAAAAAACTCCCTTTGTAGCGTGCGGTTTTGTCAACTTCTTCCGCCTCTTTTTTGTTCATGAGTTTATCGACAGGCGAGAGGATGCCCTCTTTTGCCATTGCGAGCGTGGTCAACGCTTCGTTGTCGAGGTGTATTTCGTTATTTCTTTTTGGAGATCCCATACTTCTTTCGTTTTTCCCATAAGCTTTTCCTCGAAATACCGAGTTTCTTGGAAAGCTCTGTATCCGGAAATTTGTTTTGATATTTGACGATGATATATTTGACATAGTTTTCGATCGAAAGGATATCGCCTTTTTCAAAGACACCTTCGTCGTTTTTGACTTCGATACTCTCTATATCTTCGGTTTCATCGTTCAAATCGGTGCTCGAGAGTATAACACGCCTGTTTTGAATCAGTGATAAAACTTTGCTTTTATCGCTTTTCTTAAGGTTCTGAAAATTGATGAGATAGACCAGTTCATTGTCGTTGATCTTTTTCAGCTGTGAAAGTGCGTCTGCATCGTCCAGGGAGATAAAGGTAAAAGATTCGTTAAAATCTTTGGCATATTTAAAGACGATAGCGTCGGCGTTTTTCTGATAGTTCACTTTCAGCAGTACCGGCAGTTTCGTTTTGTTGGTGATCTCCTGCGGCGGTTTCTTTTTGAGCAGATGGTCGATATAGCTGCGGTAGGTTTCATTCTCTTTTTTGAAGTTGATATAATCCTGCAGGTGGTTGAGTTTGCGCACCAGCTCTTCGATCATGAAAGGTTTGAGAATATAGTCGTTCGCACCGGCTTTCAGCGGTCCTGACACGGTATCGTTGCTGACGTAGGAGACCATCAGGATGACG
>JALUKO010000303.1 GCA_027056525.1 Helicobacteraceae bacterium
TGTTGTAAATAAAAAACCAAATTGAGCCACTGCCGCTATAACACCCGAAATAGCGGCGATTATTGCAAGAGGCATAACAATAAGTAAAAACTCTTTTATTGTCACAATCGCGATATTGAGCATAAACAGCTTATCTAAAGGGGTACCAATCAGCGAGAAATAATATTTAAACAGATGCAGCACATGAAAACTCATATATGGAAAAAGCATGACAAAAGAGAGTACCACAATAAAGAGAGTAACAACTCCCGAAGTATCTTGAGACTTGGGAACATTACCCTCTTTACGGGCGTCTTCTATCTTCTTGGGGGTGGGTTCTTCTGTTTTTTCAGCATCATCTGCCATAACTAAATCCTTCTAGAACCCGCCAAGCCGGCACAACTTTTTATGATCAATCCATTTTCATAGAAAGATCTATCCAGTTGGCTTGATGTATCATCGAACCACTGCTTATAGCGTCAACACCTGTTTTTGCATAGATCTCTATAGTATCAAGTGAGATATTTCCACTTGCTTCTAAAAGTATATGGGGGTAGTTGTCATCTCTGTATTTGACAACTTCTGCTATTTGCGAAGTTTGCATATTATCGCACATAACAATATCTGCACCACTTTGCATCGCCTCTTTTGCGATCTCGAGTGTTTCTGCTTCCACTTCTATTTTAGAAGTAAAAGGTATCTTTGTTCTGGCAGTTTTTATGTATGAAGCCAAATTTTTTATAGTTTTTAAGTGTGTGTCTTTTATCATTAAAGAGTCATCAAGTCCCATTCTATGATTAACAGCCCCTCCACATCGTGAAGCATACTTCTCAAATACTCTCAGAAGCGGTCTTGTTTTACGGGTATCAAGCAGTTTGACTCCGTATGGTTGTATGATTGTGACATATTTGTTTGTCAATGTGGCTATAGAGCTTGCATGTAAAAGCATGTTCAGAAGTGTACGCTCAATCTTTAAGAGTGTGTGTGAATCTCCTGCAATATTTGCAATCACATCACCCTTTTGAAAAGGCTCGCCATCTTCTACAAACCAATTGATCTCAAAAAGCTCCATCGCCGCCAAAACATCAATATACGCTTGTCCCGCCACTATACCGTCACTTTTTGCGATGATTTTTGCACTCGCTTCCACACTTGGCTCTACCAAAGCATACAGATCACCACGTCCGACGTCTTGAGCAAGGGAGTCTTTTACAAAATCTTCTATCATAGATCCATCATTCTCTCAAGTGCTACTTTAGCCCATTTTTGAGTTTTTTCATCTATAGTTATCTCATTGATCGGTTCCCCATCGTCTATCGCCTTGAGTGTTATATATACATCATACAAAGTTGTTTCATTCATGGTTGGACACTCCGGTTTTGTAGAAGAGAGTACATAGGTATTTTTCTTTCTCAAGCGGTTGACAAGGTTGAACTCTGTTCCCACTGCTACCTTTTGATCGAGTGGAAGCTCTTTGATATATTTGATAATTTGAGAAGTTGAACCTACAAAATCGCTTGCATCACAGATTGCCGGATCACACTCCGGATGTGTTGCTATTAAAATGCCCGGAAATTTTTTACGATAAAACTCTATATCTTCAAGTGTAAAAAGCTGATGTACGGAGCAAAAGCCGTTGTAGCAGATGATGTCTGATTCTTTTGGATCTGCTCCATCACCAATGACACAAGATTTCAGACCCATTTGATTGGCTATATTTTGCCCCAAACATCTGTCTGGTACAAAAAGGATCTTTTTTCCTTCACCAAGAGCTGTTGTAATGATTTTTTTGGCATTGGAGCTTGTACACACAAGTCCACCCATCTCACCAACTTTTGCTTTGACTTCCGCATTTGAGTTTATGTAGGTTATAGGAAGTATGTTTTCTTTGGCTATCCCATGATCTTCCATGAACTTTACAGAATCATCATAATACATAGAGTCGATCATTCTTGCCATTGCGCAACACGCAACCTTTGGCATCACCACTCTTTTCTCAGGAGAGAGCACTTTAACGCTCTGCCCCATAAAACCAACACCGCAAAAGAGCACAAACTCAGAGTCATCATCTCTTGTTTTTGTCGCAAGTTCGAGTGAATCACCCGTGATATCACCTACTTCAAACACCTCATCTCTTTGGTAAAAATGAGCAACGACAGTTACGCTGAGTTTTGCTTTTAATTCATCTATTTTCTTTTTTAATTCTTCATTCGTAAATTGCAAAAAAGTGTCCTCTTTAAAAATTGCGTAATTATATCAAAAATAAATGACTGAATTAAAATGTTACTTGAACTTGTACCCCTACAATTGTTTCTGTCCGATCTGTATCTGCATTGATTTTGTCAAGTTCCACATAACGAAACAGCTCCGGTCGCAGTCGAAAACCACGTCCTATCCATGGCATATCAATAGGTACACTCACCCCATACATTTTGTTGACATATTCCTGTTTTACGGTATTATCCGCCGATTTAGCTTTATCGTAACCTGCTACCACATGAAATTCACCTTTTAGTGTATCTCCTGCAAATCTGTAGCCAATATCGACCCAGCCTTTTGTAACATTGTTATTGATCAGTTTATCCCCCACTCTTATGGCGGCTGTTCTACTATCACCATTTACATTATTGACATCTGACATTTTTGTATTGCCCCAGTTTTGACCTGTCGCAACTTCTGATGCAAAGGTAAAACGACCTAACGCAGTTCTTAAACCAAGGCAAACACCCCAAATATCCAAGTTCTTTGCAAAAACATCTTCATATTGTGTTTGCGTATAAAAAGCGCTTGGAAATATCTGCATATTAAAGGTTTTATACACGGCACCAAGATCGAAACGTGCAGTTCTTGATTCTTTTAAAATCACATCACCTGTTACATTATTATCGTACGAAACTCCTGTATTTGGATCAAGAATAGCCAGCGCAACAGCCCCTTGACGATTTAAAAACTTATAAGTAAAGCGTACTTGAGATTGTCTACTTGGATTTGGATTTCCAAATCCATCACCGGAGTTGTGCACCATAGAAACCTGTGGATTTAAAGGAGCAAAAGGAGTTGATGTATGCCCCGCCAAAATTTGCCATTGTTCATTGATATCCCATTTTCCATAAGCATGACGGATTGTGAGCTGTGTACCTGAACCAAATCCTGTCTCTATATACATCCCTACACGATCCTCATTATCCCAACGCATTCTCAATCTGGAATTTGTAGGCACAATCACATTCAACTTTGTTATATTATTTGCCAGTTTATCACTATCAAGATGTGAATAATAAACATTTGTAAAGATGATCCCTCCTACTGTTGATTTTGCATACAAACTGCTTGCACTAAGTATGACACCTAAAACAGCAATATGTAAAGTTCTTTTTATAAATCTATTCATCATCTTTTCCTTATATTTCATCTAATAATGGGTCGGGAGTATCAACCTCATTTCCATTTTCAAGTGGTTTTTTAAACACTTTTTTTGCCTCTGTTTTTTGTTTTTTTTCTTGATTTTGCAAAAATATCTTCTCTAAGAGTGTCGGTTCACTCTTTTTTTGTTCTTTAAGATTCTCTAGAAGTGGATCAGGCTTATGAATCGCATCTTCTTCAACAAACTTTGATGATTTTGAAGATGTTTTCACACTGCTTTTTGTATCACTTCCAAGCAAACTGTCCGGTGTGCGTGTTTCAAAATTTCCTCCACAAACGAATGAAACACACAACAACACAATGGTTATAAATTTCATACAATCCCCCTTGGTTTAAATGACATTTGCATGATCTGATCTTTATAAGGAGACGCACCCAAATTTTTCACTGTAGCTCTTGAAAGTTTATAGCGTGGTCTTTGACTCACGGGGTCAAGAACACGACCTGCAAGTGAATTTGGGGAGCCTTTGGCTGAAGGCATATTAAAATATGTAAAGGTTACACCCTCTTTGATATCCGGTGTCACAATAGCCACAGCCTGAAAACTTGCACTGTAAAGCTCTATGCGTTTTTCATTGACAAGGGATGTAAAGGTCATAGGTTCTATCGTTTTCCATGATTGACCGATAGCGGAGTGAAGATCACCCATGATAGCATCATCATGGTGTTGCTCCTTTGTAGATCCGGCAATACTTTGAATCATCTCATCATCCATCTCCAAAGCATCACTTTGCATAAAAGAAGATTTTATTGAATCATTGTAGTTGTTTAAACCCATTGTCTCTTCAAGCTCATCAGGAGTTGTAATATTTGCATTGGCTTGAAGTGCAATAATGCCGTCTGCCGCATCATTTTTACTCTCTTTTGTATATCCATTGATCTCAACCGGTATTTTAGTATTGGCAACCTCAACCCAGTCACCACTCTCTATGCCACGCTTTTTAGCATCATTTGGATGGATTTCCAAAAAGTTGTCAGGCCATCTGTTATGCAGGTATGGTCTTCTTTGCTGATCATCAAAACCTGACTGCCAAAGCTCATTGATACGACCGTTGGTCAGCCATAGTTCATCTTCAACAGGTTTCATAAACTCCCAATAGTCACTGTAGAGCTTCCAAGGAACTTTTAACAAATTGGCACGACCTGTTTTTGTTTTAAACTTTCTCAGCCATTTTTGGTCAATTTTTGTAAGTCCATGAGAAACTCCTGTGTAGAGTGTATCATCGTGAAGTCTTTTCGTTCCCTTTAAAACACCGTCTTCCCATCTTACAGGTGCCTGAATACCATTGGTGCCATACGACTTGAGAAGCTCATGCCCACTTAAACCCTTGGAGTGTGCATACTCAACCAAAGCCACATAGCTTGTACGTCTGCTTTTATTATAAAATGCCGCATCTTCAAAAACATCATTACTGTCTTTCCAGTCAAAACCGTCAAAGCCCATTTTTTTGGCAAATTTTGCTACGATTTTCCAGTCTGCAAGAGATTCACCCGGAGCATCATAAAACTTCTGATACAGCCTGATGCGCCGCTCACCATTTGCTCTTGTAAAATTTTCTTCACCCCATGTGGCAGCCGGAAGAACAATATCTGCAAACTCACTACCTATTGGTGAGACCGGATAAATATCTTGATCGACCATAACAAGACCACCCTCATCAACTCTTTGTTTGAGTGTTTGTATAATATGTTCTTTATCAAGCTTAGACGGCTGCGCAGGATGCTTGGAAGTAAAGCTTCTGAGTTTATCTTCAAGATGTTTTGATGCACTCATACCATGCGTCCATGTATTTCCCACAACCCATGCAAAACTGGCGTTGCCTTGTTCTACCCAACGATCAAGATCAATCCCTTGTTTCTTCCAACCTGGAAATTTTTCGGGAAGTCTCTCTGTTGGATATTTACCTCCGGGCATCATTCCTCTTTGGTGTCCACCAAAACGTGATATCACCTGACCGGGACGATTACCTGCTCCACATATAAGTCCCAAAGATGTAAGTGCCGCAGTTCCCATATAGTTGTTGGACCAGTACAAACCTTTTTCAAAACCAAAAGATGCCTTCACTCTGCTACCATCTGCTTTTGGTTTTGCTATCCACTGAGCCGTTGTAAGTATTTTTTCTTTTGCTATTCCTGTGATCTTTACAGCATTATCAAGCTTGGCATCATCATTTGAGAGTATCCACGATTTAAAATCATCAAAGCCATCTGCCTGAAACACCTCTTTGTCACGCTCTAGTTTGTTATTGATCCATTTTGAAACAAATGCTTTGTCTTCCCAACCATTTTCAATGATAATCCTTGCAAGTGCATAGAGTAAAATAGCATCAGTTCCCGGAGTTATCTCAAGATGCATACCTCCATTTTGTTCTGCATAAGCTACACCCATCGTTTTTCTCGGTACTACAAAAATAGCTTTCATCCCATTATCTATTGCCGGTTTTATAAACTCATTGAATATAATTGTTTTTGATTCATAAGGGTCTGTTCCTACGATTAGAAGAGTCTCTGCCATACCCCAATCTTCGTATGATGCAGAAAAATTATCTATCCCTGCATCAGACATACCGGGAGTATCCGGACCGTGTCCCGTCGGTTGATCATGTAACGCCCATGCCGGTGTTTGTATCTTTCTTAGTGCCAACTTCGTCAAAGCATGTGTATTTTCCCAATATTGATAAGAGTACATTTTCATAGCCCACGCCTGATTGCCCCTCTTTTGGATCACATATTTTGATATTTGTGCCATGATATCGATCGCATCATCCCACGAAACTCTTTGAAACTCATGGTTAATTCTTACCATAGGGTAGAGTAAGCGGTCTTTGCTTGGAGTTAAAGGATTATAACACTTTTGTGCTATTGTACCCCCGCGAATACTATGGTCTCCCCCTTTGTTGACTACCGTTGTATCAGCATCAGCGATTACAGCTATATAATGGGGTTCACCCTTATGCATAACGATATTATGCTGATTAGAAGATATCCATTTTCCAGACATCATCGGCACGGGAAACTCAGTTTCAAGTCCGTTTCTTTTCCTGCTACCCTCTTTGGCAACACTCCATCTGTATACTTTATAACCACATGCAACTATGCAGTAATCACAAGCAGTCGTAAACACATCACAATCTACAGGGGGAAGTGGTACTGTTTCACTGCCATATTGTTTTATTTTATTCTGTTTATTCATTTTTTACCTATACCGGGTTTTCACGATATCCATACATAAGTCCTGAAATACCTACCGCATAAATATCATCACCCTCCACCTTCAATACTACCTGAGGCAAAGGTTCTGTTGCATGACCCGAAACGATCATACCGTGTCTTGTCAGATCAAACGTACTCAAATGCATTGGGCATGCACCCATGACCTTATAGACCTTATTGTACTTGCCTTCAAGAGGTGCACCCATATGTGTACAGTACTGATTAAAAGCAACTATATCCCCATCCTCTCCTACACCGCCGGCTGCCTTCTCCTGCAGTTTGACTATAAAAGAATTTTTTGACCCGCCACTCTCAGGATAAGAGAAATAAAAAGGCTCATTCGCTTTCAAATCATGAAGCGAAATAATATATTTCTTCGCATACTCCTTCGTTTTTAACCTAGCTCCTGCATTAAGAGGCGCAACACAGGATAAAACGACGGTAGTAGCACCTAGGAGCAAAGCTTCTCTTCTGCTCACACAACTTGTGTTAAATTTTTCCTTACTGATAATATTTCTCCTATTTATACTAACTTTAAGCTAATATAAGATATTTTTATTAATATAACATACTAGTATTAATTTAATATTAATACTATAGGTTCATATATCTCATACTTAATGCCATCAAAACAAAAACTTTATCGGATTATAAATATACTTAAAGTACAATGCCCTAATTATTTTAAAGGCAATATGTATGGATTTCTTATTTAATACCAATGTTCAGTTTTTTATAGCTGCTTATCTCGTGGGAGGTATCCCTTTTGGTTTACTTCTGGCAAAACAGTTCGCCGGAGTCAATGTCAAAGAGGGTGGAAGCGGAAGCATCGGAGCAACCAATGTACTGCGTGTTGTCAAAGAACAAGATCCTGCTCTGGCAAAAAAGCTTGGGGCTGCGACGCTTGCGCTTGATGCACTCAAAGGTATCTTTGTT
>JALUKO010000304.1 GCA_027056525.1 Helicobacteraceae bacterium
CAAGGCTATAGTGTAAAAAATCTAGTTGTCGATGGTGATGTTGTAAGAAATGAAACACAGCCGTGTAAGTTTAATACGCTGCATTTAACATACAGTTTTGACTCTGATGCAGATGATACTACGGCGGCTCGTTGGGTGATGGCATCATTAGAGACTTATTGCTCAACAATCAACACTATCCGTGATACAACAAAAATCTCTTACTCTGTAACGCATAACGGCAAGCTTATCAAAGAAAACAAAGAGTTGATAAGTGGCGGCGGTATGAAAATAGATATGGGTGAGATAGAAGCCTGCCCCTCATAAAAAAGCTCTGTAGGCTCTATGCCCCGTAGAGCTTATGATAAGCACTCATCCTTTTTGAAACTTTTTTCAAATACTGTTTTGGTTCTTCCCAGCGTAAATCTTTGAGAAGTTTTGCATACACTTCATCAGAGGAGAGTTTGTTGATGATAGGTGCAGCCTTGTTCATGTTGTATGTGTGCGTAAACGCCCATGCAATGTTGCCTGCACCTGTGTTGTATGCTGCTATGGTGCAGTAAAGCCTGCTGATGGGGTCTTTGATCTTTTTAAGATATCTATAGTATAAGATATGTAAATAGGCACTTCCCATTGTGATGTTGTTACTGCTGTTGTAAAGGTATGTTCCACTCACAAGTTTTTTCTTTTTGTATAGATAGAGGTAAGTATCTACTCCCGCGGTTTTTGGAACTATCTGCATGAGACCATATGCCGGTATGTGGCTTCTGGCTCTGGGATTAAAACTGCTTTCTGTATGCATAATGGCAAAGATCAAAGGAAGTGGCAGTTTTTGTTTGTGTGCATTTTTTCTTACATCTTCGAGGTAGAGCTGTGATCTTTTTATCATGGTGTCTGATGGAAGTTTTATGGTGAGGGTAAATACTTTTGCATCTTTAACTTTATCAGATTGTAGAGTTTTTATTTTATGGGTTGCTATCTCTTTTTCCACATATGCACGGACACTTTTTTTTGTAGGTGTCTTATCAAATATGACATGTGATAGTATAGGTTCTGCTTGCACCGTTGCACTGACGACACTCTGAGGTTTTTGGATCTTTTGGAGCCTTTTTTCAAGTTCATCTCTTTGCTGTGCAGTGTGCGTATCTACCGTTACTACATATGCAAGCGCTGTTTTAAGGTTTTGTTGTGCTTGTGCCCGTGAAGATGCAATCGTCTCGAGCGTGATTGTGTTGTTGGCAAAATCTACATCGGTTCTCGTTTTTTTATCTTTGGTGTATTCAATCCATCTTTTTTTTGTTGAGAGCTTAGGGTTATCCCAAAAAGCGCTTAGCTCTTTTTTGTAGTTTTTATAAGCTTCAAGTTGTGCTTTTTGGTAGGCTTGAAAACTCTCTTCTTGAGTTTTTTTATAGGCATTGAACTCTTTCATCTGTTGAAGGTGAAACTGATCCGCCTCCTGTGCAAAAACGGCACAAGAGAGTAAACCGGTAAAGATTATATTTTTGAACAAAGAAGATACCTTTACACTATCACTTAAAAGTGACCTTTTGGATCGGCATCACTAAAGTGACCCCATTTGAGCTTGGCTCCACCTAAAACATGGAAGTGCAGATGTTGCACCTCTTGTCCACCGTTTTCACCTACATTTGTGATCACCCTGTAGCCACTTTTGTCTATATCCATCTCTTGAGCTACTTTTTGAATAAAAGTTGTCATTTTACCCATAAGTTCGCCGCTTACCTCATTGAAGCTCTCTACATGAATTTTAGGAATTGCCAAAATATGCACGGGAGCTTTTGGGTTGATATCATGAAATGCTAAAAAATTATCATCTTCTAAAATTGGGTTTGAAGGTATCTCTTTATTTACTATTTTGCAAAATAAACACATTGTCTTTCCTTTTATTTCTTGGTTATGTCCTAAATTATAGCATATTATTCTCTTTGATGAAGCTGTATATAAAATATTTTTGACTATAATCTATTCTAAAATTTTAATAATTATGGAGCCTCTATTTGAAAGAGTGGTATGACGCAATAAAAGAAGCACAAAGTGTTGAAAAACTGGAAGAGATCCGTATTTCTGTGTTTGGAAAAAAGGGTGTTTTAGCGGCAGAGTTTGCTAAAATGAAAAGTGCCCCAAATGATCAAAAAGCACAAATAGCAAAAGATCTCAATACGCATAAAAGCTCACTTATGAATGAGTTTACAGCGAGAAAAATAACTTTGCAAACCTTACAATTGCAAGAAGCTATGAAAGCTGAGTCTATTGATGTATCCCTTTTTACTTCAAAAAGTCAAGCAGGAGCATTGCACCCTGTTATGGAAACTATGGATAGAATCGTTGAGTATTTTACTGCTATGAATTTTGCAGTTAAAACAGGTAGTATGGTAGAAGATGATTTTAACAATTTTGAAGCACTGAACCTTCCTAAATACCATCCTGCAAGGGATATGCAAGATACATTTTATTTTAAAGATGAGATGCTTCTTCGTACACATACATCACCTGTTCAGATAAGAACTATGATGAATACAAAGCCTCCAATTCGTATGATAGCACCGGGGGCTGTGTTTCGTCGTGATTATGATCTGACACATACACCTATGTTTCATCAGGTTGAGGGGCTTTTGGTCGATGATGAGGGAAAAGTTTCATTTGCTAACCTAAAGTATATTTTAGAAGATTTTTTAAAGTATATGTTTGGAGATATTGAGGTTCGTTTTCGTCCAAGCTTTTTCCCTTTTACAGAGCCTTCGGCGGAGGTAGATATCTCTTGTGTGTTTTGTAAAGGTGAGGGTTGTCGTGTTTGTTCACATACAGGATGGTTGGAAGTACTTGGATGTGGTATAGTCGATCCAAATGTTTTTAAAGCGGTGAAGTATAAAAATGTAAGTGGTTATGCTTTTGGTCTGGGAGTTGAAAGGTTTGCAATGCTGATTCATCAAATTGGTGATCTTCGTTCTCTATTTGAAGGAGATATTAAGTTGTTGGAGCAGTTTCAATGATTATTACTAGAAGTTGGTTGGAAGAGTGGATAGATCTAAAAGGGATCACAACAGATGAGCTTGTGAAAACTTTTAACTCAATAGGTTTGGAAGTAGACAGTGTTCAAAAGTATAAAGTACCGGCTAAAATCATATTTGGTAAGGTTTTAGAATGTGAGAAACATCCCGATGCAGACAAGCTAAATGTTTGTAAAGTCGATATAGGTACGAGTGTACGCCAAATCGTATGTGGAGCTTCCAATGTTCGCAAAGGTTTGGACGTTGTAGTAGCCACTATCGGTGCAACGATGCCGAGTGGTCTTGTTATAAAACCTGTTAAACTTCGCGGTGTAGAATCTGAGGGGATGATATGTTCAGCTTCTGAGATAGGGCTTCACGATACCAAAGATGGAATCATTGAACTTGACAGCAGCGTAGGCAGATACGAACTTGGTCAAGAGGTAAGTGAAAATTTTATTTTCAGTGATGATATTATTGAGATCGAGTTGACAGCCAACAGAGGTGATTGTTTAAGTATTAGAGGTATTGCACGTGATCTGAGTGCTGCTTATGACAGAGCGCTTAAAGAGCAAAATGTTGAAGAGAATGAAGACAGACGTATAGGTATCGGAAGAATTTTAAGCTTAACACACCACAATGATCTGAATGTAAACCTTCGCTACAGAGCGGTAGATCTTGAGAATTTAACGCTTCCTTTTGTTGTAAAGCTCAGACTGGCACAAATTGATGATGAACGAGAGTCCGGTATTGAAGCTATTATGCTTTATGCGACGCACTCTACGGGCGTTATCCTTAGAGCATATAATTACGATTTTTTCTGTGAAGCAAAGAATACAATGGCAAAAATTGAACTTACAGAAGATGAGAATGGTTTTGCTTGCATTATGGGAAAAGAAAAAGCTTCTATCATCGGAATCATTCAAGAGGATTCATCTAAAGTAAATTATACAAAAGGGATGGTTCTTATCGAAGCGAGTTATATTCCACCGGAAATAATCTCTAAAAAAATGTCTGTCCATAAAATTGATGCCGGACCAATGTACTATAGAACATCAAGAGGAAGTGAGCCTGAGTTGAACAAAGGTTTGGGTTTTTGCCTTGATCTTATTGAACACAATTCTGATTCTTCCATCTATGGCGGTAACATTGAACTGTGTGACTCTTATGAAGATAAAATAGTCAGTGTCAGCAAAGAAGAGATAGACGCTATCATCGGTGCAAATATTGATAAGATGAAAATAACAAAAATTTTGAAAAATTTAGGTTTTAATACGTCAAAATCACAAAGCAATAATTTTGTTATCGTTGTCCCAAGGTTTCGTCATGATATAGTAAATAAGCAAGATATTATAGAAGAGATCGTTAGAATGGTCGGAATCGACAATATCCCATCAAAACCGTTTACTTTTACAGAGGCTAACAGACTAGAAGATGATTACTTTGCCTATAAGAAAAAACGCAATTTCAGATATCGTTGTGCGCATAGTGGTTTTTATGAAAGTATCCATTTTGTTTTTGATGAGAAAAAAGTCCTCCAAGAGTATGGTTTTGAAACAACAAAAGAGGAGTTGGAGCTACTTAATCCAATTGTCAATACTTTAGATACCTTACGTCCAACACTTCTAACAGGACTTCTTAAGGCGGCTTCTAACAATGCTAAAAACGGATATGCTTCCATAAAACTTTTTGAGATCGGCTCGGTATTTAGCCCCTTACGGGAGGAATCTTTAAAAATGTCCGTGTTGTTTTGTGGAGACAAGGAAAATGAAACTCTTTCAAATAGGGGAAAACCTGAAAAAGTAAACTTTGCTATATTTACTCAAAAAATTGCTGATGTCATCGGTGATTTTGAACTAAAAGAGTCTCAAACACAACATACGCTTTCCCATAATTATCAGTGTGCAGATATCATCATAGAAGGTGAAGTGGTTGGAGAACTCTTCCGTGTGCATCCTAATGTAGAGAAAAGTTATGATCTTGATGTGACCTATATGTGTGAGATCGATTTTGATAAACTTCCTTATGGCTTGAAAAAAGCTCACGTGACTTCTAAGTACCAATCCTCAACAAGGGACCTTAGCCTCATCATACCCAAAGAGATGAAATATGAAAAAATTAAATCAGTGATCGAAGCGAACAAAAGTGAAGAATTGATCCGTTTTTACCCTGTTGATACATACACGGATGAATCACTCGGTGATACTACAAGCCTTTCTATCCGTTTTATATTGCAATCAAACACTAAGACACTTGAAGAGGAAGATATTACATTTGCGATGCAAACTATTTTAGATGCTTTGCAAAACGAATTGGGGATTGGCTTAAGATGAGCAGAGTAAAAGTTTTTCCATCAAAACCTTTTTCAGTTCGAATTGACAATATTGCAGCAGATAAATCGATTTCACATAGAAGTGTTATGTTCAGTATGTTGGCAGAGGGTGTGAGTGAAATAGAAAATTTTTTAAGAGCTGAAGATACACTCAACTCCCTAGAGATCGTAAAAAATCTTGGAGCACATGTTGTAGATGATGGAGATGTAATTAAAATATCTTCAGACGGCATCAAAGAGAGTTTTGAAATTTTGGATTGTGGAAATTCAGGTACCGGAATGAGACTTTTTTGTGGGCTTCTCAGTTCGGCAGAGGGTCATTTTGTACTCACAGGTGATAAGTATCTTCGCAAACGTCCCATGAAAAGGGTAACCACACCTCTTATAAGTATAGGTGCGAAGATTGATGGAAGAGAGCATGGAGATCTTGCTCCACTGAGTATAAGAGGTTCCTCTTTAAAGGCTTTTACTTATGAGTCAAAAATAGCTTCTGCACAGGTGAAGTCGTGTATGATTTTGGCAGCATTACGTGCTGATGGAGTGTGTAGATATACAGAACCTGAGCTCTCTCGTGATCATACGGAAAGAATGCTCAAAGGTATGGGTGCAGAGGTGCAAGTTGATGGGTTGAGTACCACTATAAAACCGATGAAACAATTGCTTTCTCCACTGAAAATCAGGGTGCCGGCAGATCCCTCTTCTGCATTTTTCTTTGCAGTAGCAGCTGCGATAGTACCGGGCTCTGATATTGTTCTAGAGGGTGTGACTCTGAACCCAACACGTATTGAAGCGTTTAAAGCGCTAGAGCATATGGGTGCTAATATCTCCTATGAACTAACCGATAACAAATATGAACCAATAGGCAATATACATGTACAATATGCTCCTCTTAAAGCTATCACTATAGAGCATAATATCTCATGGCTTATAGATGAACTTCCTGCTCTATCCATCGCCATGGCTTGTGCTGAGGGTGAGAGTGTTGTAAAAAATGCAGAAGAGTTACGTGTGAAAGAGAGTGACAGGATTGCGACTGTAGTTGAGGGCTTACGTAAGTGTGGCATAGAGGTACATGAGTATAAAGATGGTTACTGTATTGTGGGTGGTGAGCTTACAAAAGCATCTGTTGAAAGTGACGGTGATCACAGGATCGCTATGAGTTTCATTATAGCAGGACTTAAATGTGGTATGGAAGTGAGTGATCTTGAGTGTATCAATACATCTTTTCCAAACTTTTTTGAACTTTTACAAAAACTAACACAAATAGAATTTTAGGATAGTGAAATGAAAATAGAGCTTGCTGAAAAATATGGTTTTTGTTTCGGTGTGAAACGTGCTATAAAAATAGCAGAAGAAAATAAAAACTCTGCAACCTATGGTCCGTTGATTCACAACTCCAAAGAGATCGCAAGACTTGATAAAGATTTTAAAGTTGGTCTTGTGGAAGACTTTAAAGCATTTGGATCAGGTGAGAGGGCAATCGTTAGAACTCACGGTATAGTCAAAGATGAGCTCAAAGCACTGCAAGATTCAGGGGTTGATGTTGTGGATGCCACATGTCCTTTTGTGACAAAACCTCAAGAGATCGCTCAGGAGATGAGTGAAAAGGGATATAGTGTTGTTATCTTTGGAGATGAGGCACACCCTGAGATCAAGGGTGTCAAATCGTATGCAACACATGGTGCTTTTGTAGTGACCTGTGTAGAAGAACTTGAAAAAATAAAACTGCATGAGCATATTGCCCTTATAGCACAAACCACGAGAAAAGTGGAAGATTATATGGAGATAGCCAACTATCTCATTCCCCGCTATAAAGAGGTAAGAGTTTTCAACACTATATGCAATGCGACATTTGAAAACCAAGATGCCGTTCGTAAGATATCTAAACAGGCGGATATTATGATAATTATCGGTGGAAAGAACTCTTCAAATACTAAACAGCTTTTTAGTATTGCCAAAGATAATTGTACGGACAGTTATCACATAGAAGATGAAAATGATCTCAGTTATGAGTGGTTTGATGGAAAAACATTTTGCGGTATCAGCGCAGGTGCTTCGACTCCGGATTGGATTATTCAAAATGTTGTAGATTCTATCGAAAAAAATTGTGTATAATAGTTAATAATATATATTAATAATAATAGTAGCATGGGAATTTAAACTAAAAGAAATATTCAACTGCATGTGGTAAATTAATGGAATGAATAGCTATTTAAGAGGAAACCATATTGTTA
>JALUKO010000305.1 GCA_027056525.1 Helicobacteraceae bacterium
CAGCTTCAAAAAGCATCACATCTGTGTTTGCATCATAACGGACATTAGAACCAAAAGATTTAGATTCTGCACCAATGATGGCTGAACCATTCATAATGGCTGTAAGGATGGCAGTTGTTGTACTCTTTCCATGTGCTCCCGCAACTGCATATACTTTTCTATCATCGAGGATTTTAAGAAGTGCTTCACGACGTGCAAGTACTTCAATACCTTTGGCTTTTGCTGCAACTACTTCTGGATTATCAGGGCGGATAATGGCAGAATGGACAACTAAGTCTTGATCTATTATGGCATCACCAGAGTGTGGTATAGAGATTTTCATACCCATTTTACGGAGTTTTTGTGTGATAAGAGAGTCTTTAATATCTGAACCACTCACCTCATGACCTCTAAAATGCATATATTGGGCAAGTCCAGAGATCCCTATACCACCAATTCCGATAAAATGTATTTTCATAGTTTATGCCCCTTGTTGTTGAGCATTGTCTAGCAACTCTTGTGCCTCTTTTTTAAAGCCAGAGATATAAAAAGTACCATTATTTTGAGTAACCTCTATATCTGCCATTTTTTCCATAAAATCATCAAGAGCGATCCCTTGATCTGCTGCATGCCAGTGGAGTTTGAGTGACCATGAAAACTTGTCATCTGTTGTCATTCCGCTAAGTACTTCAAAAAGTGCTGCTGCATCTTTGATAGCACCTGCTGAATAATGCTCCATTGCATACTCATAGAGTGCACGACTTGTTGCAAAATCTTGCACTTCGTCCATATTGAGTTTTTTGTGAGACTCTAAAGTAGTAGTGAGTTTTTCAAGTGCTAAATCTAAAATATTTGCATAAAAACCGTGCAGTGTTTCTTCATCAAAAGTTTCATGAGCTTCTGATTCTAGGACATAAAGTGCGGCTATATCATTTTTACTTTGTGCTTCTAAAACTTTTGCTTTTAACTCTTCTACTTTATTGTTCATCTAAACATTCCTTAATTCTTTGTAGTGCTTCTTGTGTTTTTGCTTCATTTTCCACTAATGCTATGCGGATATATCGGATACCGGGATTTTGACCTTTTGCATCTTCTCTTGCTAAAAACTCACCAGGGAGTACTTTTACATTGTAGTCTTGGTAAAGTTTCTTTGTAAATTCCAAAGCATCTTTCACTTCTATCCAAAGGTAAAATGTTGCTTGTGGAATCTCTGTACCTAAAATCTCTTGAGCTATCTCAAAATTTTTCTTATATATTTTTCGAGAAGACTCTACATGTACTTCATCATTCCAAGCGGCGGCTGCTGCACTTTGAAGTGGCAGAGGAGAAGCACACCCTACATAAGTACGGTACTTCATATACTCTTTGAGTATCTCTTCATCACCTGCAATAAAGCCAGAACGCAGTCCTGGAGCTGAGGAACGTTTTGAGATAGAATTGATCACTAAAACATTTTTAAATGTAGGATTACCTGCATATGTTGATGCTTCTAAAAGTGAAGGTATGGCTTTGTCAGTGTAGAGTTCACTGTAACACTCATCATTTAAAAGAACAAAGTTATGTTTAAGTGCAAGATACACCCATTGTGCAAGTTCCTCTTTTGTAAGAACACTTGATGTTGGATTATTTGGAAAATTTAAAATAACCAAGTCACAACTACTGAGTTGCTCTTCATCTATCTCGGGTTTAAAGTTGTTTTGTTTCGTAAGGTTGAGATGGATAATTTTTGAGCGAGTTGCAATCGCTGCACCCTCATAGATTTGGTAAAAAGGGTTTGTATAAGCCATCACAGGGTTCTTTTTGTCAAAAAGTAAAAATTGTGGAAAATTAAATAATACTTCTCTTGTTCCAAAAGTTGGGATGATCTGTGCATCACTGAGGCTTGTAGAAAATCTTTTCTTCACAAAACTTCGCATCGCTTGGCGAAGATCTACCTCTCCGGTAGTTTTAGGATACTTCTTCAAAAGTGGAGCATTCTCTTCTAAAGCATTCTGTATAAATGCTGGCGTTTCAAACTGTGGTTCACCAATGGTAAGTACAGACGGTGCAAGTTCAGGATTGGGAGTAATCCCCTCTAGTAAATGGTTAAGTTTTTCAAATGGATATGGTTCAAAATTCATGCGCAATTATAGCTAAAAAGTATTTATAAACTGTTTATATAGCTTTTGTTTTGTGAGTAAGTATGCATTCTAAAGTGGGAGATTAGGGAGGAGAAAACTGTTAGATTCGTTTTAGAAGTGTCGTTTAAGAAGCATACATGAAATCTTGTGTATAATTA
>JALUKO010000306.1 GCA_027056525.1 Helicobacteraceae bacterium
CTATCAGCCATTCGTATAAAATCATCAAAGGTGGTTCGGCACTTGTGATCTTTAAAGCCAAAGATGAAAATTTGCAAGAGTTAGTGATTGAGACGAACTTTGGTAAAAAGTTTGTTCCTCAACCTTTTTATAAAGAGGGGTATTATATCTCCCTTCTTGCATGGCCGGTAACACAAAACAATTTTAAAGCGACGATAGTTGCAAAAGATTTTGCGGGGAATGTAACAAAAAGTTATATACCGCTATATCTTAAAGACAAGAGTTACAAGGTCTCAAAAATTAAGATCAGTGACAAGTTCTTAAAAGGTAAGATTGCTGACTTGGCGGAGGAGTTTGAAGAGACTCAAGGTATTGAAGACCCGATTGAGCAGTTTAAGATCATAAACGAAGATGTCAGAGCAAAGAATGAAGCACTTATTCATGAGATCACCTCCAAAACTTCTGATGAGATCATCAAAAGCTTTAAGATCAATAAAATGTACCCACTAAAAAATGCGCAGGTGGTTGCAAGTTTTGGTGATCACAGAAAGTACAGTTATGATGGTGAGTATATAAGTGAATCGTACCATTTGGGGCTAGACCTTGCGAGTAATAAAATGGCAAAAATAAAACCTCAAAATGGTGGTGAAGTTGTTTTTGCCGACTACAATGGACTTTATGGCAACATGCCTATTATCGATCACGGACTTGGACTGTATACTCTCTATGGTCACTGCTCAAGCGTAAAAGTGAGCACCGGTGAGCATGTCAATGCAAAAACAACCATAGCCAATACAGGTAAAAGCGGTTACGCCATGGGTGATCATCTTCATTTTGGCGTATTGGTTCAGGGTATTGAAGTGCGTCCTAAAGAGTGGATGGATAAGGGATGGATCAAGCCTAACATAGTGGATGTGATTAAAAATGCCAAAGAGATCATCAGAAGAAACTAGAGAACTTTAAAGGATAAGTTATGTATCAAACAACTATAAAAAAAGCTGTTGAATTAGTTGGAATCGGACTCCATAAAGGTTCTCCCGTCAAACTGAGACTTGAACCGCTTGAGCAAAACAGCGGTATAGTTTTTTACAGAAGTGATGTTGATGTTTCTATCCCGCTTATACCGGAGAATGTTGTTGATACAAAAATGGCAACGGTTATAGGTAAAGAGGGTTATGTGATCTCTACCATTGAGCATATGCTCTCAGCTGTGTATGCATATGGTATTGATAACCTTCGAGTGATTGTTGATGCGGATGAGATCCCTGTTATGGATGGAAGCAGTGCAAGTTTTTGTATGCTTCTTGATGAAGCGGGGATTGAAGAGCTTAGTATGCCAAAAAAAATTATGCGAATCAAAAAAGATATTATTGTGCAAGAGGGTGAGAAGTATGTAAAACTTTCACCTTCGCCGGATTTAAAGTATGATTTTACCATTAAATTCCCACACCCTGTGATAAACAAACAAGAGTATGTACTCAAGTTTACAAAAGAGAGCTATAAAAATGAGATAGCACGTGCAAGAACTTTTGGTTTTTTGCATGAGGTTCAGTACCTTCGCTCAAAAGGTCTCGCTCTTGGCGGTTCTTTGGAAAATGCGATCGTTTTAGATGATAAAAAAATACTCAACCCCGAAGGACTGCGTTTTGCCGATGAATTTGTACGACATAAAATTCTTGATGCCATAGGCGATATGTCCCTTATCGGGATGAATTTTGTTGGTAATTATGAGGCGATGGCTGGTAGTCATGATCTGAACCATAAACTGACACTTGCACTTTTAAAAGATAAAGAAAATTATGAAGTGATCGAACTTGTGGGTGAAAAAACAGCAGAATTAGAAAAAGCATATGCCTAAAAGTGTTGATGTTGTTTTGATCACTTTGTCTTCACCCATACAGATCGGGATCTATGAAGATAAAGAACTTATTGAAACCATAGTTAGTGAGAAGAAAAGTTCTGATGTTCTTCCAAAGGTATTTGAAGAACTTTTCAAAAAATATACTATAGAAAAACTTTTTTATGCAAATGGACCCGGAAGTTTTATGGCCATAAAAGTTGCATATATTTTTTTAAAATCGCTTAGTATTGTAAAAAAGATACCTCTTTTTGCAACAGATGCATTTTACTTTAATGAAAAGCAACCTATAAAAGCGATTGGAAAGCTATATTTTGTTAAAATTTCATCAGAAATTAAAACTGAGAGAATATCTGAACCTCCGGAAGTAAACTTTACGCTTCCAAAGGTACTTGTATATGAAGATTTCAGTAAA
>JALUKO010000307.1 GCA_027056525.1 Helicobacteraceae bacterium
GATAGGTATGTGTAAGTATATCGTTATTATATATTGCAGCACAAAGATAGAAAAAAGCAGACAAACTAATCCTTTAAAGCATTCCAACCTTGGGCTTTCAGGGCAATTTTTTGATGGTCTTGTGTAATCAGGTAGGCACCTTTGTCTTCGGTGATATGCCCGATTATGGTAAATTCTTTACGGTACTTAATCATTTCGTAATCTTTTTGTCTGATAGTCATCAGTAATTCGTAGTCTTCACCACCGTTAAGTGCAGCAGTGAGCTCACTAATATTAAACTCTTCTGCAGTTAAAACGGTTTGCGGGTCAATAGGAATTTTTTCGGCATAAATTTGCGCGCCGACATCCGATTGTTGTGTGATATGCAAAATTTCGGATGATAAGCCGTCGGAAATATCAATCATAGCGGTTGGTTGAATATCCAATTCTTTCAATAGTGGTGGAATATCTTTTCGGGCTTCGGGTTTGAGTTGGCGTTCGACCACATAAGTATAGGGTGACAAATCCGGTTGGTGTTGCGGATTTGCCTTAAAAGTCTCGTTTTCACGTTGCAAAACCAAGAGTCCCATATAGGCGGCACCCAAATCGCCGGTAACAACGATCAAATCGTTGGGTTGGGCACCGGAACGGTAAACCGCTTTGTCTTTGGCAACCGTACCCAAAACCGTAGGACTTAAAATCAAACCGGAACGGGACGATGTGGTGTCCCCACCGACCAAATCGACATTGTAAATACGGCAAGCTACTTTGATTCCTTCATAAATTTCTTGTACGGCTTCTAACGGGAAGCGATTGGAAACCGCCAAACCGACTAATAGTTGTGTTACCATACCGTTCATGGCGTAAATGTCAGAAAAATTGACAACGGCAGCTTTATATCCCAAATGTTTGAGCGGAAAATATGCCAAATCGAAATGAATACCTTCTATCAACAAATCGGTAGAAGCCAATGTGTCTAGGTCGCTGTAACGCAATACGGCGGCATCATCACCTATACCTTTTAGCGTTGAAGCATTTTGTATTTTAATATCTTCGGTTAAAGTTTTGATTAAACCGAATTCGCCTAATTTGGCAATATCGGTTTTTGACGGATTTTTATCTTGAAGCATAATGATTAGTTATAAAGTTAAAAGTTGAAAATGGCCGGTCACTTCGGTACATCCCGATTATCATCGGGATACTCAGTGACCTACTGTAGTATGTGGCTGAGTGTCTTCCCTACAAATATCGGGATTGGGATGTGCTGATATAGGTGGCTGAGTGTCCCGACTTTAGTCGGGATGTATCGAAGCCACCGGCATCAAATATTCAAATCATCATTTCAAAAACAACAATTCTTTTTCGTATTGAATAATGCCTTTACCATTATGTAATACATCCGAACCAATAATCCCATCTACTTCAATATCAAACATCGATAACACTTCATTGATATGTCCTAAATCCATGACGACTAATGGTAATTTTTTAATTTTCCAATCACCGATTTTCAGCTTGTTCTTTTTAGAAAATTGAATGTCAATGTCATTACTGCCGGCTCCGGTAGCTTTGTGTTCGGTATCTTTGGCTTTTATTTTAAACTTTTCTACTTTGACTTCGTCTATACAAGTGGTTGAAGCGCCGGTATCAAGTATAAAATTACCCTTTTTACCATTGAGTTTAGCACTCAATAAATGATGTCCGGATGGTAAAGTGGTTAAAACGATTGGTTGATAACCTTGCTGTTTTAAATATTTTTTGAGTTTCATTGATTTACTTTTTTCGAAGCGTTTTTACTTTATTCAACTTCTTCATCTTTAATCTGCGTGGTTTTAATCGGATTGATGACGGCTTGTTTAAATCCGGCTTGTAGTTTATTCATTTTTTCAATAACCCCGTTAGGGTCTTTGATGAAATATAAATTTTTGAGATAATTCATATCTTTATACATAACCCAAGTACGACCTTCGTTGTCCTTGTAAATCAATGCTTTAAGCGGTAATTCTATACCGACTTCCGGATTTTCCTGCATCAGTAGCGTTCCCATTTTCGGATTGCCGAATATGACCAGATAAATGGTATTCAGTTCCATATTGGCGTTTTTAGCAGCCGTTTCATGATCGACAATGCGCGGATAGAACATACCTTTTTCTTCAAGATAACCTTTCATTTTTTGATAGGTGGTTTTCGGGTCATAGTCGCTCTGAAACAACACAAATTTGGTTTTACTATGGTCGGCTTCACGTTCTATACTTTTCGCTTTAGGTTTGGCT
>JALUKO010000308.1:0-1008 GCA_027056525.1 Helicobacteraceae bacterium
GACAATAAGGTTTGAGCCAGGGGATATTAAAGCTATTGAAAAAAGATCTATTGAGGAAGGCTTTGACAATAAAAGCCAATGGATACGCTCACTGGTTTTAAATGCCTTGGATAATCACCCTGTTTTAACAAAAGATGAAATCAAGGCAATACGGGAGGCCAATAGAGAACTAGCGGCCATTGGCAGAAATCTTAATCAGATTGCTAAAGTAATGAATATAGACGGGCGGCTTATTGATCCACCTGATTTTGAAATGCTTACTGGTGTTATAAATAAAGTAAAAAATCAGCAATCTAAAATAATGAATTTAGTTAATCGTTCTCAGAATCGGTGGATGTTACATTCCACGGACTGAATTACCTCCCCTGAATGTAGCGTAAACACGAGCTGATGTGCCTGAAACTGCATTGACCCCTTTTGCTGTTAGAGTGTCATTTCGCTGTAGCCGTCTTTGTGCCAGGCGATACTCTCTTGGTGTGTTGTTTATTGCTCTGCCTGTTCCTCTGATTTTGTCTGTCATGCTTCTTATTGCGCCCTGAGCAGATAGAGAAATGCCTCCTCCCAGTGAAGCGGCCATGCCTGGTATTTGTTTCAAGAAGAATATCAGCATAGAAAAAACAATAAATAGTCCAAAGGTGGAGGCTATTGTTGGAGCCGTTGTTGCAGATGCAAAAGATTCTGCAATGTTAATGAATATAGAACCTAGTGATGCTGATAATATTAGAATGAATACAGAGTTCATTAATCCGGAAACCCATGCTTCAAAAAATTTTTGTGTAGTTTGAAATAATGTGGCAATTATGAATATTGGACCAATGGCCAATAAAATGATCATGCTTATTTTTCCTAAAAGAACCAGGGAGCCTACCAGAATTGTAAGAAAGCCACCAAAACCCAGTATTATGAGTGCAATTAGATACAAACTAAAATCATTCCAATCGGCGTTTTTCCAGGCAATTTCAGCTAAGTCATATACAGTTGTTGCCAGTTTGTCTAACAGTGTAACTA
>JALUKO010000308.1:1018-2245 GCA_027056525.1 Helicobacteraceae bacterium
ATTGTACTGAGCAGATTTAAGACCAAGAGTTATAATAAATGCAATTCTTATTATCCTGAAAAAACTGTCCTGTAATATTCCCTCTAATCTCCCCATGATGGCCATATAGCCCCAAATTGTTATCCAGATAATAAACATGCTGGTAAATATCGGGCTAATATATGCAATGATGTTAGTGCTGGTTGTAATTACGTGAGTAGAAAGAACCGTATCAATTGTTGTAAATATTGTATCAAAGTATGTTGAAGCCATATTTTTTCCTAAAAATGAAGATCATCTGATGTCCCAAATAATGCTAGATGTTTTGCTTGTTTCGCATTCATACAGTTAGGAGTGTTCTTTAGTTCACCTGGATTGTCTCTACATCTTTTTAGAGTGTTGTTCATTTCAACTTTGTTTTTCTGATACCACTCAACACTATGCGTTTCTTCTTTAGGTTTTTCATCAAAGCAACCGGTTAAAGTAATGGTTATAGCCGTAATTCCTATTATTTTTTTCATGATGTAAATTCCTTTTAAAAATGAAGATCGCGAGATGAGCCATAAACATTCAAATGCCTTTGTTGTTTTTTTCGCTCATACATTTGTTGTTCTGCTTCTGCTTTAGCTTTTAAAGACATCAATTTAATCATTTCATTTTGAAGCATAGTGTTTTCTGCTTCTATTCTTGCTTGAAGGTCTAATATGTCTTTTTGTTCTGGAGCATTATTTACTTTGGCAATTAGCTTTAATAATTCTGTGAATCTGGCCTGGGATTGTTGTAGCGTTTTTTCTGTCTGACCTAAATATTGGGCAGTAACATTATTTGCCTGGTCATACATCATTGCAGCATCACCAGACAGGCCAAGAGTTACACTGTTATGTATCCCATTAGAAGATAATATGCCAGGTACACTAACTGTCATGGCTGGATCATAAACGCTGGATATTACTGCTCCCATGCCTCTTGATCCTGATTGTCGATCCATTGTTTCTTTAGCAGTTATTACCTGTTCTTTTAATTCATTTAGTTGTTTTGTCAAATAGACGATTTGCTGAACTTGTTTAGCAATGCTGGTAGCATCGATAACAGGTATGCCGGCATTGGAAATGGAGTAAAAAGAGAGGTTTATTAGTAAACTAATAATTAGTTTTTTCATTGCAGTATCCTTTAGCAAAAAATAGTCCATAGACAAACTCTATCAAAAAATATAGAGTGTGTAAAATCAATGAATAATGCTTTATATGT
>JALUKO010000309.1 GCA_027056525.1 Helicobacteraceae bacterium
TATTGCTTTGAATCAACTCTTTGCAAAGCTTATCCGTCAGAAAGATGGTGCACTGAATGTGGAAAATATTATTACGCCCAAAAGAAATTCTAAGCCAAGAACAGCAGCTAAGAAAAGTAAAAAGGCAGGGGCCTATAGTGTAAAAGTTGGACAAATAGCACTCAACGGTGCAAAAGTCACACTCTTAGATAAGAGCCTCACGCAAGCCCAAAAACAGACACTTGATAGAATAAACATTAAAGTGAATGATTTTGACATTCAAAAAAACAGTTGGCTACATTACAACGCTTCTCTGCGTTTGAATCAAAGTGGTATACTGCAAGCAAGAGGAAAACTGCGTCATACCCCTTTGAAACAAAGTGGTGAGATAAGCGCGAAAAAGATTGCTTTAACTGCCTTGACACCTTATCTGCAAGAACAAAGTTTCGTCAGTGTAGATGATGGAAGACTCTCCTTTAAAGTCAAAGAACACTATATGCCTTCAAAACGCTCTCCAGATCTGCGCATGCATGGTGCGCTAATGCTCAATTCGCTCTTTGTGACAGATACCAAAGATGCAAATAGTTCCCTCTTTTCACTCAATGAACTTCGTGTACATCCCTTTACTCTGGAACTTTTTCCTAACAGACTTTATGTCGATGCTGTGGATGTCGATTCTTTTTATGTCGCAGCAAAAATTGATGAGAATAAAACACTCAATTTTTCACAGCTCATGAAACAAAAAAAAGATGTTGAAAACAATGAGAGCAATGTAAGCAAAAAAGAGGAACCAGCACAACAGAAGGAAGATCCTTTTCCTGTGAAGATCGCTCAAGTCAATGTAACAAACGGCAGTGCAGAGTTCCGTGATTTTTCTTTGCCTATAAAATTCAAAACAAATATTCATGATCTTAATGGAGTGCTTTATGCACTTTCGAGTTCTCCTGGAGATACAACTTACATAAACATTAACGGAGAGGTGGACAAGTATGGTTCTACAAAGCTTCGAGGCAGTGTGGACAGTTTTAATCCAAAAGAGTATACGGATCTCAAGTTTGATTTTAAAAATCTTGATCTGCATACAATGAGTGGTTACAGCGCTTCATTCGCTGGCTATGAGATAGATTCCGGCAAACTCTATCTTGACCTCGGATACAATATTTTACATGCAAAACTCAATGCTACAAATAATATTATGATTAAAAAGATAAAACTTGGAAAGGAACTCGAAGGAGACAATGTCAATCATCTGCCGCTTGGATTTGTCATTGGTCTGCTTGAAGATAATGACGGTATTATAGATATTGATATGCCGATCGAAGGCAATGTAGATGAACCGAATTTTAAGTATGGTGCACTTGTTTGGAAAACACTTGGAAATCTCATTGCCAAAGCGGTTACTTCACCATTTAAATTCTTAGGTTCTATGATGGGCATGAACGGGGAAGATCTGGAGTTCGTCGCTTTTGAGTTTGGTAAAAGTGACATAACGCCGCCGCAGCGCGAGAAGCTTGACAAGATCGCAAAACTTATGCGAAAACGTCCAAAGATCAGCTTGAAAGTAAATGCTGTGTATGATGAGGTAGATGATCTCAAGGCGCTGAAACTACAAAAACTTGTAGCGATGGTAATGAAAAAAAGTGGAGATGAAAATGTTAAAAACAATAAAACCGCTTTAAATATCGATGTACTTGAAGATGTCTATGCCGACTTGCGTGATGACGACGCTCTTGATGCGATGAAAGCAAAACTGCACAAAGAGTATGATGATGAAAAAGCTTTTGACAGAGCGTATCAAAATGCACTTATAGAAATTTGTACACAGATTCAGCCTGTAGAGGAAAAAGAGCTAGAGCGTTTGGCAAAAGAGAGAGTGCAAAAGATTCAGACCTATCTCGTAACAGAAAAATCATTGGCAATGAACAGAATACTTATGGGAAATGTGATACAACAGCATAGTCCTGACGATAAAACTGTACAATTAAGGCTCAATATCACAGTTCAAAGCTCAGATAAATAATTTTTTGCTATAATTGCGACTCTTATTAGACTTCTTGCATAACCTAGATATATCCCAGAGGGAAGAAAAAAAGATGAAATTGTGCAAAATCTTTTTTGAAGCGTAGCCGTAGCTACGGTGAGAAAAAGTTTTGTGCAAGTTCGCTTTTTTTATTCCTCCCTTTGGGCAATTTATAGAGAGCTTTACTCTGCGTTAGATAACCTTCACCGTAGCTATGGCTACGCTGAAGAACATCTGCCTTGATT
>JALUKO010000310.1 GCA_027056525.1 Helicobacteraceae bacterium
TTTGTACAGAAGATGAAACCAAAACTTTCAAGCCGTTACTCTCAAAATAACTTTTGTTATAAGGGGACTTTTCATCTACCATGATAAAACTATACTCATAATGGTTCGGAACTTCCGGAAGCATCAAAGGGGTCTTATGCATATGTGCATTGATGATCAAGCTTGAAATAGTATCTGCGATATGTTGCATCTTGTAGTAGGTTGCACTCTCAAGGGAGTTTTTTTGTGATGTGTAGTACCAATACCCTAACAGAAGTACGAACAAAAAAGAGGAACCTATGTAGAGTGCTAAAAAAGAGTAAAACGATTTTTTTTCCAAATCATTCAAAACGATACCCCTCACCGCGGATATTGAGTATATGCTCTTTACCAAGATGTTTTCTCAACTCTTTTATAAGTGTTCTTATCGCATCAGGAGAAGGCATCTCATCATAGTTCCAAAGGTTTTGCAACATCTCATCCACGCTCACAACACGGTGTCGGTTCTTATACAGATAGTGCAGCACCAAAGACTCTTTTGTACTGAGATGTTTTGTAGTATCTCTAAAGACCAAAAGATGCTGTTGTGTATCAAATTGGATATTGGATGCCAAGGGAACTAAAGAGTGAAGCCCAAAATGACGTTTGATATTTTCAATACGCTGTGCAAGCTCCTCAAGGTCAAAAGGTTTTTTGATAAAATCGTTTGCACCCGACTCAAAAGCAGATTTGAGATACTTGGTATCATGAAAAGCGGTGATAAAAATAGTGGGTGTATTATCCTCAAAAGCACGAAGCTCTTTGAGGAGTGTTATCCCATCACCATCGGGAACATTTATATCAAATATATACAGATCAAAGCTATCATTTTCACTCAGACGTAGCGCCTCTTTCATACTATAGGTATGTTTCACTTCACTGCTCTCTTGTAAAAAATCAACCAAAATATCTGCTAAAACCGTATCATCTTCTAAAAGTAAAATTTTCATAAAAAAGATTATACCTCACAAAACTCTCACATAAGCTAAATATAATTAGATTATATAAAAGGAGTAGATCATGACTCATACAGATTCCAAACTATCTCGAAGAACCTTTGTCAAAGGTGTTGTTGCTTCCACGTTGCTCGCATCATCACCTCTCACCCTCAATGCTGCTACAAAAATCTCTACACGCAAAGAGACTCAGGAGCTCAGTGGAACTGAGTTTAACCTAAGCATTGACAAAATCTCTGTCAATATAACAGGGAAACCGGCCTTTGCAACTGCCGTCAACAAAATGCTTGCAGGGCCAACACTCCGCTGGAGGGAGGGTGATGAGATCACTATCCATGTCACAAACAATCTCGATGAGGACAGCTCTATCCATTGGCACGGAATTATTTTGCCCTACACCATGGACGGGGTTCCCGGTATCAGCTACAAAGGGATCAGTCCGGGTGAAACCTTCACCTATAAGTTTAAAGTGCAGCAACACGGTACCTACTGGTACCACTCTCACTCCGGATTTCAAGAGCAAACAGGGGTCTATGGTGCTATCGTGATTGAGCCAAAAGAGCCGGAACCTTTTGAGGTAGATGCAGATTATGTACTGACACTTTCTGATTATTCAGATGAAAAACCAAGCAATATCTACAGAAAACTCAAGCTCTCCGCTGATTACTATAACTTCAGACAGCGAACCATAGGTGATTTTTTCTCAGAAGTAAGCGAGAAAGGGTTCTTGCAAGCTTTTAATGACAGAGCGATGTGGAACAAAATGAGAATGAGCGATAGAGATCTCTCCGATGTTACGGGTTATACCTATACATTTTTGATGAACGGGCACAATCCCGCTACACCGTTTCAAGCAGTTTTTCAAACAGGGCAAAAAGTAAGACTTCGTATCATCAACTCCTCTGCCATGACCTTTTTTGATGTAAGAATTCCAGGACTTCGTATGCGCGTGGTTGCAGCCGATGGAAACTATGTAGAGCCTGTAGAGGTTGATGAGTTTCGTATCGGTGTCGCAGAGACCTATGATGTCATTGTAGAGCCTACTACAAATAAAGCCTACCCTATCTTTGCGCAAAGTATCGATAGAAGTGGTTACGCACTCGGAAGTTTGACTCCGGATAGATCACTCGCTGTAGAGGTACCGCCGATGGACCCTGCACCTATTCTCACTATGACTGATATGGGGATGAAGATGGATATGGGGAACATGAAGAAGATGGATATGGAGATGAAGAAAATGGATATGGGAA
>JALUKO010000311.1 GCA_027056525.1 Helicobacteraceae bacterium
ATATTTCCTTGAATAAATAATTTCCTTTTTTTTTAAAGTTATTTTAATAAAACAAAGAGCTCTTTCCATCATTAAGAAAGATTGACTATAATTTCAAAAATACAACTTCAATACCAAAAGGAATTTATGTAATGTTTGGAAGAACCGAATTAAAAACGTACGATATAAGCAAAGAGGAACTCAACAAAAAACAATGGGCTAAATTTTCAACTGCAAAAGGTGATATTTGGGTAAAACTTTATCCGGAAGAAACACCAAACACAGTAGCAAACTTTGCACACCTTGCAGAGAGCGGTTTTTACAACAACCTCAACTTTCACCGTGTTATCCCTGGTTTTATGGCTCAGGGCGGCTGTCCTCACGGAACAGGCACAGGTGGACCGGACTGGGCTATCCCATGTGAAACAGCTCTTAACACTTCCCGTCACAGAAGAGGAAGCCTTTCTATGGCTCATGCAGGACCAAACACAGGCGGAAGCCAGTTCTTTATCTGTTTTGTGCCATGTCCACACCTTGATGGTGTTCACACTGTTTTTGGCGGCATCGAAGAAGATGATGCTGAGAGCTTTGCAGTTCTTGACAGTATCCAAGGGCAAGATGCCATCAACTCTGTTGAAATCTTTGAGAACAGAGACTAACTAAAATACCTAAGTGGTTTTACTAACCGCTTAGGTGTACTACATAAAACTTTTTCTTTTACTCAATAGTGTGCAATAACATTTTGTTTTATTTTTGTTGAAGAAGTTAAAGGGTTATAGCTTACTTGTACAATTGTTGCACCTTTTGACTTTAGATATTTTTCAACCGCAATATTATGTGCCTTATCTCCCCAGTCTTCATCTGAAGCTACTCACACTACAAACTTATCACCTAAAGTTGCAATGTATCGAAGATCAAGACACCAAAACTTTCAGGAAACCCTAGAAATGTTTACCTACTTGGGGCTTATACTCTAGGCATTACAGCTATTTATGGATTACAATTAATCTAAAAGAATGATAGCTAACTATTAGCTATGGTATATCATCCCAAATCTCAATATCGTCAATCCATTGGTGTTTTGGATTTGCATCTCCATAAATTTGACTTAGGATTATAAAATCAATTGCTTTTGAATTTCTTGTAGTTGCACCATTATATTCTGCAACTGTATTATGATTGATTTTCCAAATTGTTTGACCATCAAAATCATCACTCCATTTCCAATAAAATTCTGTTAGAAACCATTCGTTTTCCGGCACAGGAATATCAAAGTTATCAATTTCCCATATGCTATTTTCAGGATTTTCATCTCCTTGTATGTGCCAATATGGATCTCCGTTCGAGTCAGTATAAATAAAAGCAATGAGTCTATAACCTGTACCTTTATCATCTCCTAAGTCGTAATCTTTTGTTTTGTACTCAAAAATTGCACGCCATTTATCGGGTTGATGAATACTTGTACTATCTATTTTCATCCAAAACTTTATGTAGAGATCTTTTTTTCCATCTTTTATATCTAGTATTTCGTAAGGACATTGTGTGTCACCATCATATTGATAGTTTTCTTTTTGAAATAGAGCCGTTGTTGTATTTCCATTATGATCAACAACTGTTTGTAATTCTGCACTGACAGCTGAATGGTTGTTATCTGATATATAATGCAATGCGCTCTCAGAAGCTCCTAAGATGTTTATGGGCCAGCTATAATTTGTTTCATTATCTATGCCTCTAATATATCTATAATCTTCACTGCCTGTGTATGCTGTGGCATCAATATAAACATCATTTTCAAATCCGGATTTGAATAAAAGGTTTGCACCATTGGAAACTTCTTCAATATTTTCTTTTGTACAAGAAAGGTTTAATAAAATAATACCAATAAAAATTATAAGGCTAAGTAGTTTCATCTTTCTAAAGTTCGCTCCGCTTCTGTTGGCATATGCCATCTCAATAGTTTTTGTAATAACAACTCTTCTATGTTTTGTTGTATCCGAACTTCTATGACGGCTTGTTTTTTTTGAAAATATTTAGTATTTCAATACTATTTTCTTCTAAATTTATTTCATAATTTATAGTATGTTTCTTATAAATTAAATCTCTTATATTTTTATCATTAAAATAAATAGATTGTCTATATTTATATGGAAAATTTGGAATATTATTATATGAATTTGTCTAATTCCTTTTGAAAGTTTTTACTAGCACTAACTTCGTCTTCAGCAATATGTTGCAA
>JALUKO010000312.1 GCA_027056525.1 Helicobacteraceae bacterium
TCTAATCTCTTTTATAATAAGATCCAGCTCTCTCATCTTAGTGTAGGTTTTTTTATCAAAAAAGGAGATAAAATCATCAATGGTCGTAGCCAAATAGGTGACGTTATCTTCCATAATATCAAAATACTTTTCAAGCTCAGCATCGCTTTTTGTGGAGGTTTTTGCTGTTAATATTGCCAGATTTATAGTGTTGAGGGGCTGTTTCCACTGGTGCGAAATATTGGCCATCATCTCCCCCATGAGCACAAAACGAGCCTGCTCAAAGAGCATAATATCTTTTTGTTTGCTTTTCTCCTTCTCTTTGAGCAGTTGCTCCTCTAACTCCCTTGTTCGTTTTACAAATCCAAGAAGCACAATAATAAAAAGCGGAGTAAATACAACAGAGATGATAAGAGAGTAACGAAACAACACTACCGAATAGGTATCGCAAAAGAGAAGCGTGCACAGATAGACAAGGACTACAGGCAAGACTAGAAAAAACAGACCTAAACGGATGACAATACATTTTACAGAGCACACAGAAAGCTTCTGGGTAATGGAGTCAACAACAATGTCAAATAGTTTTTGCTCTTTCATCATATATGCCTTACAAAGTCCCTTACTTCTGTGTCTATTGCAAACACATCCTCTACATTTTTTGGAAGTCTATGAAACTTCTCATACGCGTTGATAATATGCTTACTTATATCCATAAAACCTATCTCACGTGCTATAAACTTCTCTATGGCAGCTTCATTGGCAGCATTGACGACAACGCCACGCTCAGGATTTTGTAATAGATCCTTTTTGATCTGCCAAACAGGGTAACGATTACTCGTAATCTCTCGAAACTCCAAAGAACCTACCTCAAGAAGATCAACATGTCCTAAAATATTTTCCTGCATATCTGCATCAAGAGCATACGCTATTGGAAGTTGCATACTTGCATGGGCAAAATGTGCCGTGGTTGAACCGTCTTTAAAATCTATGAGAGCGTGTATCAAAGACTTTGTCTCTATTATAGCATCATATTTGCCGGGACCAAAAAGCCATCTCGCTTCCAGTAGCTCAAAGAGCTTGTTTACCATGGTTGCAGAGTCTATGGTTATTTTTTGTCCCATCGACCAGTTGGGGTGGTTTTGAGTGTCTTTTAGTGTTGCAGTGTGTAACTTTGCGATTTCCCAGTCACGAAATGCCCCACCGCTTGCAGTGATGATCATCTTGCTAACAGGTCTGTTTTGCATCAAATACCATAAGCCAAAATGCTCACTGTCTATGGGCTGAATTTTACTTACATCTATAAATGCACCACAGGCGACTAGAGATTCTTTGTTTGCCAAAGCAATTTTTTTACCACATTCAAGTGCTTTAAGCGTAGGACGAAGACCCAAAAAACCTACAAGAGCATTCACCAGCAGGCTGCTTTTGGCATCTTGGATCACTTCTAAAATAGCACTTTCACCATAGTAAACCCTGCTATGCTCTACCTTATGAACATCCTCTTTATCGGCAATAACAACAACCCTTGGAGAATGCTCAGCGATCTGTCGGTTTAAAAGCTCTATGTTTTTCCCCGCAACCAAAACCTCTACATCTATAGAAAACTTCTTTGCGATCTCAAGAGTATTTACCCCTATAGAGCCGGTTGATCCTAGAAGTATCAAACTAGACCAAGCCTCGAAGAAGTACAAGCATCACAACAGAGCCAAAAAGGTAACCGTCAATACGATCAAGAACACCGCCGTGCCCCGGAAGTATGTCACCGCTGTCTTTGACACCGGCTTTGCGTTTGAGCGAACTCTCAAAAAGATCTCCAAAAATGGAGCTTGTTGCAACCACAAAAGAGATCACAAAAGAGATCCAAAGATCAACAAAAGTAAGCCCTATAAACATACCACTGAGTGTTGCAACGACTATGCCGCCGATCACACCCTCCATGGTTTTGTTGGGGCTTGTCTCACAAAAACGGGTTTTGCCTATACTTTTACCAACTGCATACGCACCCACATCAGTCATGGCAACTACGACCAACAGCCATAAAAGCGCCAAGGTACCATACTCCTGATACATTGTGAACATAAAAAGCATCCCGGCAGTCGGATAGAGAAAAGGTAAGAAATTTTTCCACTGCATCTCTTTGTTGTAAGCAACAGCGCTCGCGTACACAATACCTGCTAACACAAACAGATCATCACCATAGGGGTAGATACCTGCAAATATCCAAAGAACAAGGG
>JALUKO010000313.1 GCA_027056525.1 Helicobacteraceae bacterium
ATCCATATCTAATGAGTTGTCCGATGGCGGCTCTTTCTCATCAATTCCTAATTCGTTAAGAATTTGTCTAGTTATCCGAGGATCTAATATAATTGGAGGATTAAGTTGCAGTGAAAATAGAAATTCTGCAAATTTATTATCCTTTTTTGGTGTAATTATGCTTAATATAGAGCCATCTTCAACTTTAAATGCTTTAAATTTTTTTGCATTAGGCTTTCCGAATAAAATAGTTTTCATTTTTTCCTCATTGTTTATTTGTGGTCAGTATAGTTATACTAAATTCTTTTCTGATCACTTCGGTTGTTTTTGTGTTTTTAAGTGCATAGTTCAACTAATTGTTCATTATTTCCTATATTAAGGATTTTTCGTGGTCGAGTTAGTGCAACATATAATAGATTTGTTTCTTCATCCGTGTAAGATTCATCTTCTGGTGTTTTAAAATCTGGACCTATTGTTATATTGTCATGCTCTAGCCCTTTTGATTTATGAGCGGTGCAGAATATATAATCTAGATTTGTTTGCGAGCCAGGTAGCATTGCATTCTCATTGTCTTGAGCGGTTTTAATAGCATCCATTATATGAGGTAATTTAAATCGGCCCCATAGGTCGTAGTATGTTTTAAGTCCTGGATTTCCCCCCTCTTCTAAAAAGATTTTGAATTGTGACCAATCATCGAAGTCTTTTATATCGGGATGGTATACTTTGTCAGGATCACCGTATCGTAATGCATACATTCCAAGCATAAGAGATTTTATTTCTTTTGCATTTACGTATGCAAAATAATCAAGCTTATTTTTATTGGCTTCTATCATTAATTGCAATATGTGTCCATTCGTTCTTGCAATAACCATTTCAGTTTTATTTTGGTATTCCATAGGTATGCCATTTGATACAATTGACTCATGAAAGTCTGAACCTTTCATGTTGATATCTACTCCTTTTTGATTAAGTAATACAAGATTGGCAACATCTGCAATAACTTGTGAATATCTATATGATTGGGTTAGATAATGTGTCTCAGTAACATTGAATTTATCAAGAGCATTTACAGCACCTGCAAACCCATAGATTTGTTGGTGTTTATCTCCTACAGCAATTATATTAGCCTTTTGTCGGTTTACTTCTTGTACCATTAATGCATTAGCATCTTGCGCTTCATCATATAATATTGTGTCAAATGGAATGCTGGGCTTATTTATTGACCATATTTTCATATATACTTCGTGAGTAATATCACATTTTAATTCTTTGGCTAAATTCCAATAAACACGCGCATAGCCTAATATATTATCAAGTTCTTGAGAATCAGAATCTTTAGGAACATGTCTCATACTTATTTCTGTATCTAGCGTTTTACAAAACTCAGTAATTGTTTTTTGAATAGAAATCATGAAACGCATTCGGCCAACTTCACCAAGCCTAGTATATTCTTTATATGCTCCAGTTATACTTGCAAGTCGATTAACTGATATAGAGTGTTTGAAATATTTTTTTCTGGCAGAAGGATTGCTATCAAAAACTGCTCTAAATGCCAAAGAATTTGCGGTAGTAACAAATACATTTGAAGGCATTTTCAACGATGCCTCTATAGCATTTGCCTTGTTGAAAACAATATAAATAAATCTATGATTAGGTTTTGAATATTCAGTTATAAATTTAAGAGTTGTTGATTTTCCTGTGCCAGCACCAGCATTAATCGCTATGGATTTACCATTTACAGCTGCTATAATTGGTTCTATTTGCTCCGCACTTGGTTCGATTTTAGACTTACTCATTTTCTAAAGTAGGGCTGCAAGTTCTTCGAGTGATGCATTATCGTATTTTTGGTGGATGTTTAAAGCGTTTTGTTCGTATCCAGAAACAATAATATGTGTATTATCTTCGTCAAAGAATGCAACTAATTTTTTGGAGCCAGCATTTCGTTTTTGAATTAATTCTTTGATTGCTTTAATATTTTCCTCCTCTCTTGCACAGGCGAGCATAATTGATTCATTAGGAGGAAACATCCTACCCTTGAATTTTTTCTTTTCGTTAAAAAACACCATCATGCCAGCATATTCTATTTCCTTATTTACGGTTTCAACAGCTATTGCAAATGTCAAAGGTTGTGCTGGGTCATTTATTCCAGCAATTATTCCATTTTCTGATGTAACCACTTCGCCTTTGGTATTTATTGTGGTTAAGTGGGCATGGATTCTGTTAGGATGAGGG
>JALUKO010000314.1 GCA_027056525.1 Helicobacteraceae bacterium
GATAAGTTCTTTATAGATATAATCCGATCACATTTAAACACTCAGTACTATCAATGATAAGAAGAACTCTTAAAAAGACAACACAACATAAGAAACTCAATGAATTTATAAAAAAATATAAAATTCCAAAAGAGTATCTCTCCGGCAACAGAAAAATGATCTCGCGCGGTGTTCTTGTGGGTCTTTTTATAGCCTTCATCCCTATGCCGATGCAGATGGCAGCGGTTTTACTGTTTATGCCGTTTTTCAGGTTCAATGTTCCCGTGGCACTTGCTATGTGTTGGCTGAGCAACCCTCTTACCATGCCCCCTATGTACTACATGGAGTACCTTACCGGTTCTTTTTTGCTCGGCATCAAGCCAGAACCCGTAGAGATGACACTTGAATGGTTCTCAAACAATCTGGATGATATTTTTATCCCACTCTATTTCGGTACTGCTATCTACTCTGTATTTGGTTCCCTTACGGCATACTGGACAGTTAATTTTTTATGGGAAAAATCTGTCCACAAAGAGAAAAAAAAGAAAAAAAAGAGTAAGAAAAAAACTAACGAAGAAAGTTAAGATCATCCACCTGCGAAAAATAATACACAAGCAAAGCAAGCCATAAAAGGATTATTGTCACATGTTTGAGTACAAAAGAAGTCTTTTTGATCTTGTGGCGAAACAAAATCATACTTAAACTAGCCCCTAGTACACCACCTAGAAGCGAGAGTGTATGCAATCTTCTCTCCGGTGTTCGTGAGGCATTGACCCGTGATTTGTACTTATCAAAAGTAAAAAGCACAAAAGCAGCTATGTTTATCAAGAGAAAATAAAGGAGTAGAAGTTTTTGCATCGGAGTTAGATTTTTTTACTTCTGTTTTTAAAATATGCCCACCCAAGCAGACCAATCACACTCATACCAAGACTCATCACCTGCCCCTGCGTAATCATATCACAACACACATACCCTATCTGCGCATCCGGAGCACGGTATATCTCAGCGATAAACCTGAAAAGTCCATAACTGATCGCATAAATAAAAATAAGCTCTCCGGCATAGCTTTGATATCTTCTATACAAATAAACAACCATAAAAACGCCCACACCTTCCAAAAGAGCTTCATACAACTGAGAAGGATGACGTAGCACACCATCCACATATATGCCCCAAGGCACATCTGTCTCACGTCCTATAAGCTCTTGATTGAGAAAGTTACCAATACGCCCAAACACAAAAGCAAGTGGGACACTTATGGCTACAAGATCAAGTATTTTTCCTATGTGCACCTTATGTTTTTTAGAGTAAAAATAGGTCCCCAGTAAAAAACCGATCACTGCTCCATGATAACTCATCCCGCGAATACCGACAAATTCACCATTTTCAAACGGGTTAAAAATCTGCCAAGGATGGGTAAGATACTCAAGGGTATGTGTATCGTAAAAAAGTATATACCCGAGTCTCGCTCCAAGTATTACACCTATTTCCACATAGATGAAATACACATCAAGCTCTTTGGCTTGAAAGTCGAGCTTATCTTTTTTTATAAAATACTTTCCAATATACAAGGCGGAGACAAGTGCCAAAACATACATCATCCCATACCAGTGAACAGGCAGGGAGAATATATGAAAAGCTACAGGGTCAAACCGTTCATATATATGGTTCCAAGCTTCCATACAGCCTTACTTTCTCAATGCTTCAGCGATCAGCTCTATAGGGTTTTTAAAGACTGTTTCAACACCTGCACCATGCATGGAGTTGTTGATCTGCATACGACAGGCACTACACTCGGCACTCACGATCTCAGCACCCGTGTTTTTGATCATAGCTGCTTTTGGTCTGCCTGCAGCCTCGGCAAAATGAAACTTTTCACTCTGCATTGTCACACCGCCAAAACCACAACATACATTTGGATCGCTCATCTCAACAATATTATAGTTTTTCGAAATAAGGTTACGAGGCTCTTGGTAGATACCTTGCATTTTTCTTGCATGACACGGATCGTGATAGGTTACGATCTTTGTATCTTTTTGTTTGGAAGCCAAAAGCTGCTCAAGGTGCGTATGGTGTTGAAGCCATTCTGTTGCCATAAATATTTTCTCTTTCATTGCTTTAGCTCTGGCTTGCCACTCAGGCTGGTCATGAAAATAATGCTCATAATCTATTTTAAGCATGGCAGAACATGTAGCTTCTGGAACAATAATAGCCTCAACAT
>JALUKO010000315.1 GCA_027056525.1 Helicobacteraceae bacterium
ACTTTTCCTTGAAGCAGCATCATCATCCCACGCTTCTCACTTGTAGCTTCTGCATGAAAGTCTATAAATATATTTTTAATACCTTGCATATGAAGGTCATCTACCGTTTTTTGTGCACATCTAAAAGCATTTTCACTCATTGGCATCGCATAAAAGCCCATAAGATTGAGCACCGCTAACTTTTCACCGGCAACTTCATAGACCTTACATCCTGTACCCACCACACCTTCAGGATAATTATGGGGACGTAAAATTTCATGTGTCTCAAAAAGGGGCTCAACCTCTTTTTTATCCCAAGAGTGATTGCCGCCCGTCATCACATCTATACCATAGCCAAAAAGTTCATTGGCGTTTTTTGTAGTGACACCAAAACCATGAGAGGCATTTTCATAATTGGCTATAACAAAATCTATGTTGTACTCTTGTCGTATCTTGTGAAGGTGCGTTGCGACCATACTGCGTCCCGGTCTTCCAACTATATCGCCAATAAATGCAATTCTCATCTTTATAATACCTTTGGTTTTGAATTTCTTAAATAATACAGTACTGCTTTGATGATGTCATCATCATCTTTTGAAGCAGATTTTATACTCTCTTTAGAGTCATTCATATATGTTACAGTTATATTTTGTCCATAATTCATAATAGATTTTATTTTTTGCTCTAAGCTTAAGAGTTTTATCACCATAAGCTCTATAAACTGTTTTGTAGGGACATCTAGCTCTCCAAAGCGATCTATGAGCTCCTCTTCGATCTCATAGATCTCTACAGCCTCTTCACACTGCGACAAACGACGGTAAACGTCCAAACGGAGTCTATCCTCTTTCACCACTTCATCAGATATATATGCACTGATTGTAAGTTTTATATCTACCTTGGCTCGTGCGGTATCTACGGTGTTGCTCAACTCTTTGATGGCATCTTCAAGCATCCTCAAATAAAGAGAATACCCTATATTTTTTATGTGTCCGCTTTGTGCATCCCCTACAAGGTTTCCACCTCCACGTATCTCAAGGTCATGGTATGCCAAAACAGAGCCGGAGCCTAAAAAGGAGTTTGACTCCAATGCCAAAAGACGTTTTTTTGCTTCATCTGTCAAAGCATCTTTATTCTCAACAATAAAATAAGCAAAACCCTCAACACTTCCACGTCCAACACGCCCTCGAAGCTGGTGCAGATCAGCTATACCAAACCTGTCCGCACCATCAACGATGATGGTATTTACGTGAGGCATATGGATACCACTTTCTATGATCGAGGTCGCTATCATCAGGTCATACTCTCTAGCTTCAAACTTCAGAAGCTCTTTTTCTGTCTCAACTGCCGAAATTTTTGAATGCAGCATAACCACTCGGAGTTCTGGAAGTATCGCTTTGAGTTCACCCATTTTAATAGGCATATGATCGATGGAATTATGTACGTAAAACACCTGCCCTCCACGGCGGATCTCACGTAAGATTACCTCTTTTATAAGCTTCTCTTCATACTCTTTGACAAAGGTTCGAACCCCTTGACGCTCACTAGGAGGAGTAAGGAGCTGACTCATCGTTTTGATGGAGCTTAAAGCCTGATTAAGACTTCTTGGTATAGGTGTAGCACTCATGGAAAGAAGGTGCACATTATGGTAAAGTTCCTTTATCTTCTCTTTTTGCTTCACACCAAATTTATGTTCTTCATCAATGATCACAACACCGAGCTTTTTAAAGCTCAGCCCAAAAAGAGTATGCGTGCCGACAACACAGTCTATCTCCCCACTTGAAAGCCCTTTTATGATGCTGTTCTTCTCTTTGGTACTTACAAAACGGTCAAGCTTTGCATAACGGATACCCATATCCCCAAAACGCTCATCCAAACTTCTAAAGTGTTGTGCGGAAAGCAGTGTTGTAGGAACGATAAACGCAGACTGATAGCCGGACTTATACGCAGCATAGATGGTGTTGAGTGCCACTTCTGTTTTTCCAAAACCGACATCACCGCTTAAAAGCCTGTCCATAATATTGCCCGAACTCATCTGTGAGAGTATCTCATCTACTGCCTGTGTTTGATCTTGTGTATATTCAAAACCACTGAGGGCTTGGAACTCTTTGAGTGTTTTTTTATCCAAAGTGATCTTTGGCGCTTTGATAAGTGCACGTGCCGCAGCCGTATTTAAAATAGTCCCGGCTATCTCAAAGAGTCTTTTTTTTACTTT
>JALUKO010000316.1 GCA_027056525.1 Helicobacteraceae bacterium
TTTCAGCATCTGTCCCCTCTGGTGCAAGTACGGGAGAGTATGAAGCAGTAGAACTCAGAGATGGTGATGCTAAGCGTTACGGTGGCAAAGGTGTTTTAAAAGCAGTTGCCAATGTCAATGATAAAATTGCACCTCTTGTTATAGGAATGAATGCAAAAGAGCAGGCAAAGATTGACAAAACAATGATAGATCTTGATGGAAGTGAAAACAAATCAAATCTTGGTGCAAATGCAATTTTAGGCGTCTCTATGGCTGTGGCAAAGGCAGCAGCAGCTGCAAGTGGACTTGAACTGTATGAGTATCTTGGCGGAGCAGATTCTAGACGCATCCCTGTACCGTGTATGAACATTTTAAATGGTGGAGAGCATGCAGACAACAGTGTCGATTTTCAAGAGTTTATGGCTGTGCCACTTGGTGCACCGACTTTTAGCGAAGGACTGCGTTATGTGGCAGAGACTTTTCATGCACTTAAAAAGATTTTGGCATCACGAGGACTTGCAACATCTGTAGGTGATGAAGGTGGTTTTGCACCTGATTTAAAAAGTAATGAAGAGGCTATGGAGCTTATAATAGAAGCGATTAAAGCGGCAGGCTTTGAGCCGGGCAAGGATATTATGATAGGCATAGACAGTGCGGCAACCTCTTTTTGTACAGATAAAAAAGGAAATTATGACCTTAAATGGTCAGGTGCTGGCAAAAAAACAAGTGATGATTTGATTGCTTTAGCCAAAGAGTGGGTAGAGAAGTACCCTATCATCTTCTGGGAAGACCCATTGGCTGAAGAGGATTGGGAAGGTTTTGCAAAATTCACAGCAGAACTTGGTGATAAAATAGAGATAATTGGTGATGATATTTTTGTAACAAACACAAAGTTTATTTCACGAGGAATAAAAGAGCATACGGCAAACTCTTCACTTATCAAACTCAACCAAATCGGAACAGTAACTGAAACTGTTGATGCAGTGAGAATGTGTCGAGACAACGGCTGGAGATACTTGCTCTCTCACCGTTCAGGTGAAACAGCAGATACTTTTTTAGCTGATTTTGCAGTAGCGATGGATGGTGGGCACCTTAAAACCGGTTCTGCCTCACGCAGTGAAAGACTTGCAAAATATAACCGTCTTTTAGAGATTGAGATGATGCTTGAAAATGAAGCAATATATACTTGGAAATAAGGAGCAAAATTATGAAAAAACGTATAGCTATAAATGGACTTGGACGTATTGGAAATCAGGTACTGAGACATTACATTAATAATTTGCCAAAAAATTGTGAAATAGTTGCGGCAAATACTTCGAGTGTTGAAGATGCTGCGTACCTTTTAAAATATGACTCTGTACATGGAAGAGCTGATTTTGACATTCAAACGCAGGAGAACAAACTCATAGTTGATGGACATGAGATTACCATCGTTAGCAGTCATAATCCTCTTGAACTCCCTTGGAAAGAGCTTGGCATTGACATCGTTTTAGAGTGTACGGGGCGTTTTACTGAAGGATCTTTGGCACAGCAACACATTACAGCTGGTGCAAAAAAAGTTATTATTTCTGCACCGGGAAAAAATGTTGACCTTACAATAGTTAAAGGCGTGAATGAGACAGAGTATGACAATGCGAAGCATCACATCATCTCAAATGCCTCTTGTACTACTAATTCTCTTGCTCCTGTTATGAAAGTGCTCGAAGAGAATTATGGCGTAGAAAATGCGATGATCACAACAACGCATGCCTACACTTCTTCTCAAGTCACAGTTGACAAGCGTGCAAAAAAACGCAGACGCGGTCGTGCATCGGCTGTAAATATCATTCCAACAACAACAGGTGCTGCTATTGCCACTGTAGAAGTCATCCCTGCATTAGAGGGTAAGATGGAAGCTATGGCACTGCGTGTACCTGTTCCTGATGGCGCTATCACAGAAGTTGTGGCACTCTTAAACAAAGATGTTACCAAAGAAGCACTCAACGCAACATTTAAAAAAGCCTCTGAGGGTGAACTGCAAGGGATTTTGGAATTTACTACCGAAGAAATAGTCTCTTCTGACATTATAAACAATCGTCACTCCTCCATCATTGATGGACTCTCAACATCGGTAGTTGGCAATAGAATGGTAAAAGTTATGGCATGGTACGATAATGAATATGGATATTCACAAAGAATACTAGAAGTTGCGGACTATATTGCAGGAC
>JALUKO010000317.1 GCA_027056525.1 Helicobacteraceae bacterium
AACTACGCCTATATACGATATGATCTTATAAACTACAAAGGCGTTGAACCTTTAAACGACATACCTTATACCGCTGAGGGTGACAAATATAACTATGATACTTTTTATTTTTTAGCAACACAAGGCAAAATAAGGCTTCCAGATTTTAACGCATCCATAGTCACTAACGAACCAATCAGATACAAATCAACACTTCTTAAAGGTCAAGATCTCAACGTTATCACCCTCAATCCGACAAAAAAATATGCAAATATCATAGCAAATGATTTTGAACTTGTAGAGTATAAAACAACAAGTTACGATGATAAGCATAATATTTTGATTTTTATTGCCGAGGCTACGAACTGTGACATAAAATCGCTACACCTTCAAAATGTTTACAAGCAAGGTATAGAGTCCATTTATCAGTCCATATTTGATTCACGCATCACCTATTATGCCATCATAGATAAAAAGATAGAGAACTTTTCATTTTCCTATTTTAATCTGAAAAAGAACAATTTCTCAGTTATAAATATCCCCATTATCGTTCATGATGACAGTGTCACAACGCAAAGTGACCTCAAGCCTAAAGATCAATCTCGCGAACGCCTAAAAATGGCTATCGTTGCAGGTGTGGCTCTGTTTATGTTTGTGTTGATTATACTGACAAAAAAATATGCTTATCTTGTACTGATCGCTGTTCCTGTGGCATATATAGTGTATATATCGGCTCCATCCAAGGAGGTTTGTATCAAAAAAGGTGCGAAGATTCATCTGCTTCCAGTAAATAATGGTACAATATTTGAAACAACATCAAGCAGGTACTTTTTACAAAAAGAGGGAAGTGTCAAAGATTTTGTCAAAGTAAAATTAAAAAATGAAAAAATAGGTTGGGTTAAGAATGAAGATATTTGCTCATATTAGTTGGCTTTATGCAACTATTATCATATTTATAGCACTTACACTCATGATCTTGATCTTTAAGATCGTTCCAAGACCTTATGCCCAAAAGATCTCAGCATGGTTTATACGCCTCAGTACATTTTTTACAACTGAGATAAAAGGGAAAGAAGATCCTGAAGCTCAAATGTACCTGCTCAATCACCAAAGTGATCTTGACATAGAGGTACTTGAGAGCATCACAAAACGAGACCTTGCATGGGTCGCTAAAAAAGAACTTTTCGATGTTCCTTTTTTTGGTTTGGCTTTGAAACTTCCAGAAGATATAGCGATTGAGAGGGAGAGTAAGACCTCCCTCGTCAAACTTCTAAAAGCAGCAAAGGACAGGTTGGATAAAGGAAGGGTTATCACTATGTTTCCCGAAGACACTCGTTCACGAACCCAAAAGATGCTTCCATTTAAAGCCGGTGCTAAAATAGTTGCCGATAAGTATAAACTCAAAGTACAACCCATAGTACTCATAGAAACAGCAAAGTGTTACAATGTAAAAACTTTTTACTATAAACCAAAACGTATTAAAGTTGTTTTCATGGATTCATTTATTGCAGATAAAAGTGATGAGAACTGGTTACAAGATCTACGCATAAAAATGCAAAAGGTATATGATGATGAGCTGGCAAACAATTCTAGCAATAGGTAGCGGCGGTTTTATCGGTGCTGTTCTTCGTGCGTATTTAAATGGGCTTATCTCCCATAAAGTACCTCATGAACTCCCTTTTGGCACGCTTGGTGTTAACCTCATCGGTAGTTTTATCATGGGCGTACTCGTTGCTTACTTTATGTACACGACATTTTTTTCTTTACATACAAAATCATTTTTATCTACCGGTATATTGGGAGCTTTGACAACCTATTCAACTTTTGCGATTGAGAGTTTTTTACTTCTTGAGGGTGGACATATCTTTTTAGCACTTCTCAATATATCGCTCAATGCGATTGGAACTGTTTTCATGGCGGGAAGCGGCTTTTACCTTATTAAGTATATCTTTAAATTTCAATAATCTCATCAGCACACCATCTAGCTAGCTCCATATCGTGTGTTATAAGCAATATCCCCATCTCGTGAAGATTTTTCATAAGCATAGCCATCACTTCAAGCTGGATCACATTGTCAAGTGCAGAGGTCGGTTCATCTAAAAGTAAAAGTGAGGGTTTCATAAGCATTGCTCTTACGATAGATGCGCGCTGAAGCTGCCCGCCTGAGAGCTCATGTGGAAGTTTTAAAAGCATCTCATACTCCAA
>JALUKO010000318.1 GCA_027056525.1 Helicobacteraceae bacterium
TAGACTCTCCCTGTCATAGCTGCTCTATGGCAGAGTTAGGACAAGAGGGAATTGAGAACTGGTTGCGTACGATCATCATTAGAAAAGAGGATCTTAAAAAAGATTCGCATCTTAAATATCTCTGCGTCTTTAAAAATGTCGGCACGCCAGCGGGTGCAACGCAGAAGCATCCCCATACACAGCTCATTGCCCTGCCTATTGTACCAAAAAGTCTTATAAGCTTTTTAGAGAGAAATGAGCGTTACTACCATGAACACGGCAGAGGTATTGTGAGTGATGTTGTGCAAAATGAAAAAGATGCAAAAATTAGAGTCATAGAAGAGCTTGGCAGTTTTATTGCCTATGCCCCTTATGCAAGTGCTTTCTCTTTTGAGACCATCATTGCACCGACAGAGTCATTTTTACATTTGAGTACGTGCAGTAGAGATGCAATCAATGACTTGGCACAGCTCCTTAGCAATGTTTTTACAAAGTTGCAGAGAGAACTTGGAAATTTCTCTTACAATCTCAGCTTCTTTTTCGCTCCCATCAATACCAACTTTGAAGATGAATCCTATATGCAAAATTTAGAACGCAATTTTACTTTTTACATCCGTATAACACCGCGTATTTATACCCTTGCAGGCTTTGAACTCTCTAGCGGTATGGGTATCAATGCTATTTTGCCAGAAGAGTGTGCAAAGTTTTTACGGGGAGAGAAGTAATGCGTCTGCTTTTTGCTGCAAGTGAAGTGTTTCCCTATGCAAAAACAGGCGGTTTAGCTGATGTAGCAGATGCCTTGCCAAAAGCACTTGCAAAAGAGATTTATATTGCGCGGGTGATGCCACTGTATGGCTTTATGCAAAAAGAGGCGTTCAAATTCTATGATAATTTTACCCTCTCTTTAGGAGAGCAAAATTACTCTGTAAAAGTGTATAAAGATACGAAAGAGGGTGTTGTCACCTATTTTATTGAAGCTCCCTATTTGAGTGATACTCAAAGTCTTTATGGCGATGTAGATGGAGATTATGAAAATAATGCGCTGCGTTTTGGGCTTTTTTGTAAAGCGGTAGTGATGCTTGGGCTGCGTTTAAACATCACACATCTTCATCTTAACGACTGGCACAGCGCACTTGTAGCACTCTTTGTTAAAGAGCTCTCTCTTAAAATCAAGACACTCTTTACCATTCACAACCTTGCCTATCAGGGAATTTTTGAGAAAAGCACACTGCAACTCTTAGGCATCGATGCGCACTGTTTTACGATGGAGGGCGTTGAGTTTTACAATCAAGTAAATTTTTTAAAAGCGGGTATTGCTTACGCAGATGCCATCACAACAGTAAGCCCATCCTATGCAAAAGAGATATTGACACCTAAATTTGGCTGCGGGTTAGATGGTTTTTTGCGTCTGCATGAAGAGAAGCTTTTTGGTATATTAAACGGCATCGATGAAGATTTTTTCAATCCAAAAAGTGATGCAAAAATAATTGCTAAATATGATGCAGACTCTTTGGAATTAAAAGCAAAGAACAAAGAGCTCCTCACGCAAGAACTTAAAATTAAAAATGCAAAACTGCCGCTTTTTGTGATGATAAGCCGTTTGGTCGAGCAAAAAGGAGTGGCGCTGCTTATCAAATCACTACCATTGTTGCAAAAGCAAAAAATTAATATTTTTCTACTTGGTGATGGAGACTCTAGCATTTGTAAAACTTTTGAAAATTTGGCTCTAAAATATGATAATTTTTACTTTATAGCAGGTTATGATGAAGCCCTCTCTCACAAAAGCTATGCAGGTGCAGATTTTTTACTGATGCCCTCACGTTTTGAGCCATGTGGATTGAATCAGTTTATTGCGATGCGTTATGCAACGCTACCACTTGTGCACGCGGTCGGTGGACTCAAAGACAGTGTTCATGAAACAGCGGCTTTATGCGGTCGAGGCTTTGTTTATGAAGAGCAAAAAACTGCAGCTTTCCTAGCTGCTATACAAAGAGCGCTCAAGTGCTATAGAAACAAAAATGCACTCCGAAAACTCCAACAGTTCAATATGCAGTGTGACTTCTCCTTTGACAAGAGTGCTTTGCAGTACATAAAGCTCTACAAGGAGCTGCTATGAAACTCGGCATTGACATTGGCGGTACCTATCTGCGTTATGAGTTGCGTGAGAAAAATATTATAGTTGAAAAAGAGT
>JALUKO010000319.1 GCA_027056525.1 Helicobacteraceae bacterium
CATAGACACCTTGGCTCGATTTATAAACAAAGATACCATCATGTATGTTCAGTGCAAGGATCACAACGATGAGCACTTCCAAGAGTTGCAAAGGATGCAAAAGGAGCTTGAAAATTTTGCAAACACACACAAACTGTACCTTATACCTTTGCCGATGTGCTCCGGCATTTATTTTCAGGGGGAACGGCTGCCCGCAACCTATGCAAATTTTTTATTTCTCAACGGTGCGGTGTTAGTTCCCCTCTATAATATCAAAGAGGACAAAGAGGCACTCAGGATTTTTGAAGAGAGCTTTGAAGATCGGGATGTCATTGCCATCGATTGCTCAACGCTCATCAAACAACACGGTTCACTTCACTGCGTCACTATGAACTTTGCAAAGGGTGTTGAGATTATTTAGAAAGTTCGGACTTTGTTACGTTTGCATCTTGAACTTCCAAGATCGCCATGCCACTCATGATAAGGTACGTTGCCAAGCCAAAACCCGCTGCTATAAATATGATACGTTTTATTTTTTCGATTGTTGTCATGGCAAAATTCTAGCAAAAAAACTGATTTTTTCATACATTTTGCATAAAATTAACATAGTATTAACTTTTGTTTTATATTATTCATATAATATTATTTTTTAAGGTTAATTATATGAAAAGCATTATTCCCTTATCTCTCATTGCTGTTGCATCTTTATATGCTTCAGAAGTTACATTACCTGATGTTAATGTTGAGGCTACAACCATTACAGAAGTGAGTCAAAACGCTCAGGTCTCTGCTGATTTAGCACAGGCGCTCAGCCAAAGCAGCCCAAGCGTCGATATGAACCGCCGCAGCGGTATTGCCAACGATATCCTTATCCGCGGACAAAAAAGAGACAATATATCGGTAGAAGTGGATGGCACAAAAGTTTGCGGGGCATGTCCAAACAGAATGGATCCACCCGTTTCACACATCTTGACAAACCAAATTGACTCTGTTGAAATCATAGAAGGTCCTTATGATGTTACAACATTTGGGACAATGAGTGGCGGCGTAAAAATCACAACAAAACAACCCACAAAAGAGCTTCACGGTGAAGTTGATTTTGGTCTTGGAAGCTGGAACTACCGAAAAGTTGGTGCTACTGTCAGTGGTGGTAATGACAAGGTTCGCGTACTTGTAAGTGGTTCGAGTGAATCTAGTGATCAGTACAGAGATGGTGATGGCAGATCTATTGCACAACAGATCCGTGAGTATGCAAGCGGCACTACGGTAGCAGGAACAATGTACAAAACTCAATATCAGGATATGAAGGCATACCAAAAAAACTCTCTTATGAGTAAAGCTTTTGTTAACATAGCCAAAGATCAGGAACTGCGCTTAAGTTATACGGCAAACAGAAGTACCAATGTTCTTTATGGTAACTCCAAAATGGATGCACTGTATGATGACTCAAATATCTACAGTGTTGCCTACAATATCGACAATCTAAGCAACACATACAAAAACCTCAACTTACAATACTATGCATCAGATGTTGATCACCCAATGAGCACAAAGTACAGACTCTCATCCAATAACCCAATGATGGACAACACGAATCATCTTAAAACAAAAATGATTGGGATAAAACTCAAAAATAGTTTTGATCTCTCAGACTATAAGCTCTTAATCGGTCTTGATACAAGTAAAAGAACATGGGACGGTAACTACTACAACAGCACGACCAAGCTCCCTCTTGCTGCGGGTGATTCAAAAAGTATAGACAATGCTCTCACAATCAACAAAGCGATTTTTGCAAAACTTGAGAGATCTTATGGTGAGCTTAGTTTCTCTTTAGGCGCGAGATATGATATAACAAGCATTGATAATGGCGGTACTTTAGACTCCAATGACTACAGCGGTTTAAGCGCCAACCTTGTAACAAACTATGCACTCTCTCAGCTAAGTACTCTTTTTGTAGGTTTTGGACAGGCGATTCGTGTGCCTGATGCAAGAGAGCTTTATTTTACAAGTTCAAATGCTACACTTATCGGGACACCTTCACTTGATCAAACAACAAATCAGGAAGTTGATCTTGGATACAGACTTGAGAGTGAAAACCTTTCGTTGAAACTCAAAACTTTTTACTCAAAACTCACAAACTATATCTACTACAACTCTTCTTTGGCGAGTAATAAATTTACAAATATCGATGCAAAAGTTTACGGAGCAGAACTAAGTGCTTCTTTTTTTGCCACTGATGAGTTAAGTATCGATGGTTCCCTCTCTTATAAAAAAGGTGAAAAAGATGAAGCACTTGCAGGACAAACAGACAAAGATCTCGCAGATATGGCACCTCTGAGAACTACTATCGCAGCAAATTACGAGTATATGCCAAACTCTCTTGCTACTGTAGAGATAATAAACTCTCAAAAATGGAGTAGCTATGACGCAGACAACGGGGAACAGGAACTTGATGGCTGGAGCGTTGTTAACCTAAAACTCAAACATGAAGTAGATAAAAATCTAAACTTTAGCGTAGGTATCAACAACCTCTTTGATGAGACATATGCTCTTTCAAACACATACTATGACCTTACTCTTATCACGTCAGGAACAGATGAGGTGATGCTTATGAATGAACCGGGAAGATATGTTTACACAAACATGACTCTCAAATTCTAAAGAAAAACATTAAAGCGCTTTTTTAGTCCAATAAAGATAGAATCTTTCTTATGATTAAAAGAGTAAAAACAAAACAGATTTTCGTTGGTAATGTCGCAGTGGGTGGAGATGCACCCATCAGTACGCAGTCTATGACCTATTCCAACACACACGATGTGATATCGACGGTTGAGCAGATCAAAAGACTGCATTTTGCCGGATGTGACATAGTGCGTGTTGCGGTTCCTGATATGGAAGATGCTTTAGCACTTAAGAGCATTAAAGATCAGATCGAGCTTCCCCTCGTTGCCGACATACACTTCAACCATAAACTTGCACTTATCGCTGCTGAAGTGGTTGACTGTATCCGCATAAATCCCGGCAATATCGGAAGCAAAGAAAAAGTTGCCGAAGTTGTCAAGGCATGTCAAGCTCGCAATATCCCTATACGTATCGGTGTAAACGCGGGGAGTTTGGAAAAAGAGTTTTTAAATAAGTATGGACAAACTGCCGAGGGTATGGTTGCTTCTGCAGAGTACAACATAAAATATCTGGAAGATTTGGGTTTTGATGATATCAAAATAAGCCTCAAAGCAAGTGACGTACAAAGAACAGTAGATGCCTACAGAATGTTACGTCCAAAAAACAACTACCCGTTCCATCTTGGTGTTACAGAAGCGGGAACGCTCTTTCACGCAACAGTCAAAAGCTCCATCGGACTCGGTGCACTTCTTCTTGATGGTATCGGCGATACAATGCGGGTGAGCATTACGGGTGAGCTTGAAGAGGAGATCAATGTAGCGCGTGCCATTTTAAAAGATTCCGGAGCGATGCCTGATGGGCTCAACATCATCTCATGCCCCACTTGTGGACGTATTGAAGCTGATCTTGTAAGTGCCGTAAGCGAGATAGAAAAAAGAACCGCACACATAAAAACCCCGCTCAATGTCTCGGTGATGGGATGTGTAGTCAACGCTATCGGTGAAGCTGCCCATGCAGATGTTGCCATAGCATACGGAAAAGGAAAAGGGCTTGTGATGGTCAAAGGGGAAGTGATCGCCAACCTTGAGGAAGATGCACTTGTGGACAAGTTTGTCGATGAAGTGGAAAAAATGGCAAGTGAGCATAAATAATGCAAGAAAACCTCTATAACTTAGCATTTGAGCGCTCCATTCTCAGCTCCATCGTCTTTGAGCCTTCCCAGTTTGATGAGCTAAGCACTACGCTCAACAAAGATGATTTTTATCTTCCTGCCCATCAAGATATCTTTGGCGCGATGATGACACTTTTGCAAAAAGATGAACCTATAGATGAGGAGTTTATCAAAAAAGAGCTTATCAAGATAAAGAAATTTGATGAGCAGGTGATGCTTGAGATTCTCTCAGCAAACCCTATCTCAAACACAAGAGCCTATGTAAACGAGATCAAGGACAAATCACTCAAACGTCATCTTTTAACACTTACAACCGAGATAAAAAGAGTAACGGTGGAGGAGGAACTTCCAAGTGCGGAAGTGGTCGATATAGTAGAGAAAAAACTCTATGAGATCACGCAAGACAACCAAACAAGTGACTTTAAAGACTCCCCAACCATGACCTATGACACTATGGAGTACATCAAAGAGATGAAAGCTCGTGGAAACTCTGTACTTGTCGGTGTCGATACAGGTTTTAACGAGCTCAATAAAATGACGACAGGTTTTGGTAAAGGGGATCTCGTTATCATTGCTGCACGTCCTGCGATGGGGAAGACCTCTTTTATTTTAAACACGGTGAACTCTCTTATAAGCCAAGGAAAAGGTGTTGCTTTTTTCTCCTTGGAGATGCCTGCAGAACAGTTGATGCTCAGACTGCTCTCTATCCAAACCTCCATACCGCTTCAAAAGCTTCGCGTGGGAGATATGAATGATGATCAATGGAATTCTTTGACCTCTGCCATAGACAAGATGAATACAGCCAAACTCTTTGTAGATGATCAGGGAAGCATCAATATTAACCAACTTAGAAGTAAGCTTAGAAAGCTTAAAAACCAACACCCTGAAATTGAGATAGCAGTGATCGACTACCTTCAGATTATGCAGGGTATCGGGACACAGGACAGGCACCTGCAGGTGAGTGAGATCTCTCGTGGTCTCAAGATGCTCGCACGTGAGTTGGAGATGCCCATAGTGGCTCTTTCTCAGCTCAACCGCGGACTTGAGAGCAGAAATGATAAACGTCCAATGCTTAGTGATATCCGTGAATCCGGCTCAATTGAACAGGATGCAGACATCATTTTGTTTGTTTACCGTGATGATGTTTACCTCTATAAAGAGGAAAAAGAGCGTGAAAAAGCCGCCAAAGCCGAGGGAAAAGAGTTTATCTCCGAATATGTTGAAAAAGAGGAGGAGGAAGCCGAGATCATCATAGGCAAACAAAGAAACGGTCCAACAGGACATGTGAAGCTCATCTTTCAGAAAAAACTCACCCGTTTTGTCGATGCTCCATCATTTTCCAAGGGGGTGGAAACTGTGTATGAAAATGTAGACACACGCTCAGCAAATATCGATGTTGGCGAGCCTGCGGTTTCAATGCCTACACTCTAAGTTATGATTGAGAGGATCTCTGTTTTTCAAAGCAAAAACGAGATACTCACTTTTTTTGTTTTCACCCTTTTTATCTTCTGCTATACTCTGCTACTAGAGTATCAAAACTACAAGCAACTGACACAATTTGACTCAATCCTCATAGAGGCAAAAGTGCTTACTCAGTATGAGAAAACTAAAAACGGCAGAACGTATCAGGTTTTAAAGCTCAAGGCAAACAAGGGGTATAGCTTTTATACTACTGCAAAAAATTCTTTGCAAGATGTAACAGAGAAAACATTATCTCTTGAACTCTTCGCTGCGAACAAAAGTTTTTATGAGTACCTGAGCGGCTTTTATGCCTTTAGCAAAATCCTCTCTATTGAGCCAAGTATCTCTCTCAAAGAAAAACTCAACAGATCGATTGAATCTGAACATAACAACACTGAAGTAGCAAGTATATACAAAGCACTCTATACTGCTACACCCTTGCAAAAACACCTCTATGGTGTGTTCTCAACTTTGGGAGTCTCCCACCTTTTGGCTATAAGCGGGTTTCACTTAGGTGTGCTTAGTATGCTGCTTTTCTTTTTACTACGCCCACCCTATCTTTTTTTGCAAAACAGGTATTTTCCATACATCCATGCAAACAGAGACCTTTTTTTGACAGTGCTCTTTTTGCTGCTTTGTTATCTTGTGTTTTTAGAAGCACCGCCATCACTACTACGTGCTTTTGGTATGTTGGGTATTGGATTTATACTTTTTGACAGAGGTTATAAGATCATCTCTATGCAAACGCTGCTTTTGAGTGTCATTGTACTTATTGCACTTTTTCCAAGACTTGTATTTTCTCTTGGTTTTTGGCTCTCTGTGAGTGGTGTCTTTTATATTTTTTTATTTTTAATCCATTACAAAGAGCTTAGCAAACGCAAACAGTTTGTGCTTCTGCCTCTTTGGCTTTATATCATGATGTTACCGTTTTCACTTGCTATATTTGAAAACTTTAGCCTTTTGCATCCACTCTCCATAATTTGGACAGCACTTTTTACTCTTTTTTATCCCCTTAGTATATTGATGCACCTGCTAGGTTTAGGAAGTAGTTTCGATGCTTTACTTGAGATGCTTATCTCTTTGGGACAAAACAGCCATATGGTTGTACTCCCCTATGAGTACCTTGCATTACATATAGTGCTTTCATTTGCGGCGATATATAAAAAAGCATTTATCCCACTATTAACTCTTTGTAGTATTTTTGTTTTGATATACGCGATTTATAATGTAGCATAATTTCAAACCATAAATAAAGATGATCCAAGAAACATAGATCCATAAAAACAAAAACATCAAAATAGAAAATGAGCCATAGATGGTTTCATACGTTTTGTTATAAAAGACATAATAGATAAAGGCATTTTTAGAGATGTTAAATACAATAGCGACTATAAACGAACTTATCAAAGACGCCTTAGGGTTTATCTTTGTATTTGCCGCGATTTGAAAAATCAGAAAAAAGATTGCCCAGATCAAAATATACGGAACTATCGGAAGTATGTTAATACCCGACGTCACGGATGTCTGAGAGATCATAGTGGCAACTTTTGCCGTTATAAAAAAAGAGACACCCAGTGCTATGGGAGTCAGTGTGAGCATCGTCCAATAAGTGGTTATGGACTCCCAAAGTGTTCTTTTTTTTGCATGAAATATTTTGTTGGCAATATACTCAAAATTTTGAAAAAACAACAAAGAAGCTACTAGTATCATGGCAAATCCCATCACTCCCATTTTTACAGAGTTTTGTAAAAAGCCGTCTATATAGTTCATGATCGCTTCTGATTGTACAGGCATAAGGTTTGAAAATATAAAAATTTTAATATTTTCATAATAATCAATAAATGAGGGCAGAGAAGTCAGAAGTGTCATAATAATCAACAAAAGAGGGATAAGCGTAAATATGGTGTAAAAACTCAAACTCGACGCATGGAGTGTTAACTCTTTGTCTATAAATGTTTTTATAAAAAACCTTACATGCCGATACAGCCTATAGATTTGTGTTTTATTTTGCATTGCAACCAACTTTTTAAAAAATATATTTCATAAATACACACTATTATAT
>JALUKO010000320.1 GCA_027056525.1 Helicobacteraceae bacterium
AAGCTTTTTGTGTATCATAAAGGCTTAGCTCACTTGCATACAGCTCTGATACATCCACAATACCTCTCTTGGCGAGTTGCCATTTTAAGAACTCTTCAAATTCAAAATCATCATTTGTAGTGACAACTGGAGATATATCTGTTTGTTTGTTGATCGTTTTATCTTTGTTCGCTTTATCATCAAGGTGAATTGCCAACGATGGTATGATCGCTATGGGCTTTTTTACGTCTATGAGTGTATCTTCTAAAACGCCTTTGCTTCCAAGATAACTTACACGCCCTGCCAAAGAAAGGTCTCTGTCAAACCATGGGGCAAGAAGCAATCCCCCGTATGGCTCTACACCAAACTTCACAACCCCATGCTCTTTTATAACAGGATTGGGTTTGAGTTTTAGGTTTGGAGAATCTGTGTGCGCTCCTACCATAGTATAGTTCTTTGCCTCTTTTGGGTAGGTAAATGCTATGATTGAGGAGTCATTACGGGTAACATAGTACTTTTTACCCGCCTCCAAATTCCACTTTTGAACTTCATCGAGTTGAGTAAAACCTGCATTCTCAAACATCATTGCCATATTTTGTGTTGCATGAAAAGGTGTTGGTGAAGCATCTAAAAAGCCTAGAAGCCCTTCATTAAAATCTTGTTTGTTCATATATATTACCCTAAAAATTATCTTTTTTATCGATGGATATTATATCATTTTTTTTACTTGCTTCTTTTCAGTATTCTTATTGAGACACACTACTAAAACACGAAAGGTATAGAACTTGTCATTTAGTTAATGATATCCACAAACTCATTTCCCTCAAGGGCATCTATGATCTTGGAGTCCACTCTTATAGCTGATTCGATGACTACATTTTGAAGCTTTGAGATAATGGTGACTTTGAGAGGTCGCCTTCCGGGATTTTGACGTATGATGGAGTAGAGATTTTCCAACACATCCATTTTATTGTCAAGACGCACAGCAAGGTTGATCGGTTCAGGCGGCTTTTCTTGTACCTCTTTTTTTACTTTTTTCGTCTCCCTCTTAGCATCTTTAAGTGTCATAATCTTTGTAACGCCTATGCGGGTGAACATCTCGGTATGCGTGATCTTTGCTTTAAATGCCACCGGTTCTTCCAAGTCCATCTCTTCAAGCTGTTCAAGTTTGTCGGAAAAAAGCATAATATCGATATTTCCATGAAAATCCATAAGATTCACAATACCAAACTGGTTCCCTTTTTTTGAGATCTTTTTTTGTATCTCTTCCACTTTTCCTATAAAAATAGCATAGGAACCGTCTTTGATATTTTCTATCTCAGAAGAGAGTGTGTAGTTCAAATCATCAAGCATTTCACGATACTCATCAAGTGGATGCCCCGATACATAAAAGCCCAATGTGTCCTTCTCAAACTCTAAAATCTCTTTGAGTTCATACTCTTGCGAATTATTTAAGTTCAATTCAACAGTGGTGATCTCTGCATCATCTCCAAAAAGTGATCCAAAAGCATTTTTCTTTGCTTCACTCGCTTTTTTGGCAGTATCTATAATAAGCTCTATCTGATCCAGAAGTGCTTTTCTTGAGTAGCCAAATCTGTCAAATCCCCCTGACTTTATGATGGACTCAATAACTCGTTTGTTTACTTTGGAAGGCTCGATTCTGTTCACAAAGTCTTGCAGTGAAGTATAATCACCATTCTCTTCACGCTCTTCAAGCATCGCATGAATCGCTGCTTCACCAACCCCTTTAATGGCACCAAGACCAAAAAGAATGATCTCTTTGTCATCTTTGGTTATTGCTGAAAATTCAAGTTGTGAATCACAAATATCCGGTGGGCTCAGCTCAATGCCCATGCGTTTCACTTCATCGATATAACGAACTACTTTATCTGTATTGTCTTTATCGGAAGTAAGAAGTGCCGCCATAAACTCATTTGGATAATAAGTTTTTAGCCATGCGGTTTGAAATGTAACCATTGCATAGGCTGCAGAGTGAGACTTGTTAAAACCATACCCGGCAAACTTCTCAATAAGATCAAACAGTTTACTTGCCGTGTCATAGTCATAGCCCTGTTTGGCAGCACCTTCACTAAACTCAGCATTGTACACTGCCATATCTTTTTTCTTACCCATGGCACGACGAATAATATCAGAGTAACCAAGAGAAAAACCACCGATAGTCT
>JALUKO010000321.1 GCA_027056525.1 Helicobacteraceae bacterium
CCTGCTTCTGAATGGGAGTCGGTTCTGTGTAACCTTGTTCTGCTATAGCTTGGAGTATAGGTTTACACAGACCTAAGTTGTTAAATGACATATATGGAGCCTTGTTATGAAAGTTAAAGATGGCGCTTCTAAAAATGGGCACATCTGAAGTTTTAAGTGTGCAATCATAGCATATAAAAAAATGAAGCTCCTATGTAAAAAAAACTAACGACTCACACCTACTTCTCAAAATAGTAACAATACTCAAGGTTGCCCTCTTTTCCCGTGAGCTTTGAGGGTGATTTTACAATGAGCTTCCACCCTTTGAGTTTGCAGGCATTTTCAAAGCTAAGCATCGCTTTGAGTATAGCTTTTTTATCAAGAACAACACCGTTTTTGTCACGTTTTGCTTCACGACCTACTTCAAACTGCGGCTTAAAGAGTAGTATGATCTTTTGATCTGCCAAACGATCTACATCATCTAAAATATATAAAAGTGAGATGAAAGAGACATCACTCACCACAAGGTCAAACTTTGTCTCACTCTTAAACTTTCTAATGTCACAACTTTCATAGGAAAGTACACGCGTATCACTTTGTAAACTCTTGTGAAGCTGACCTCTTCCGACATCCACCGCACTCACCCCGGAAATACCCGCTTCTAAAAGTACCTGCGTAAAGCCTCCTGTTGATGCACCTATGTCCAGAGCCGTTTTAGAAGTTAGATCAAGGTTGATCTCTTCTAAAAAAGCACTCAGTTTATAAGCGGCTCGCGAAACATAGTTTTCATGTTCCTCTACTGAGACCTCATCGCTTTCACCTAGTTTATATGCACTTTTGAGCACAACTTTTGAGTTGACACTCACATACCCTTTTTTTATCAGCGTTTGTGCTTTTGTTCTACTTTGCGCCATATTATTTTCAAGCAGGTAGTTATCCAGTCGCATTAAAACTGTATCTCCAAAGCAGTGTACACATAGTGTATTTTCATATCGTACGTATCTATGGCGTTCTCAGTAGAGTTGTCATAGGTAAAGTCATACATATCATATGCCAGTTTGACACTGTAGCGTTCATCAAGTCTGAAACTTCCACCCACACCATACACAAAAGTAAAACTATTACCTTTGATGCCACTTTGACTCATCTCACCTACACCAAATTTTGCATAAAAATCCAAAACATCATCGAAAAAAGCATAGTGTGCCAAGGTACTCACGCTGATGGCACTAAAACCCAGGCTTGTGTTCTCATCTATCCTATAGCCATCACTTGAGTGCCATGCATCAAAACTCACATAGCCAAGCTCCACAGAAAGGTGTTTGTTGATATATGCCCCACCGTAAAAAGTGGCAGACTTTGTTCTGTCATCTTTGAGGGTAGCGTAAAAGCCATCGTCGTTATACTTCGATACACCATAACCCAGACCTATATAAGGACCCCCGTCTCTATCTGCTGCAGCAAAAGAGAAAAGTAGTACCATAACCGTTAGCAACCTCAACATTATGAACCTTCCCTTAGAAGTTGTCTCATCTCATCTTCACTGAGTGTTTTGACGCCAAGACTTTCTGCCTTGTCATACTTGCTTCCGGCATCTTCCCCGTAAATGAGAAAGTTGGTTTTTTTACTCACACTTGAGCTTACCTTTGCACCCAAAGACTCCAGCATCTCTTTGATGGCACCGCGAGATTCACTCATTGTTCCTGTCAGTACCACAGTTGTGCCTTTAAAAGGGTTTTCTTTAGCTTCAGCCTTTTGCTCAGGCTCTTTTGGATGCAGTATCTCTTGGAGTTGTATGATACTCTCACGATTGACTCTGATAAACTCCAAAAGGGACTCAGCCATCTCTTCACCTATACCCTCACAGGCGATAATCTCCTCTTTGGAAACTTCTAAAAATCTCTCACCAAAAGCTTCACTCAAGGTTTTGGAAGCTACCTCGCCAATATGTTCGATCCCAAGCGCATTGATAAAACGCCAATACTCGCACCCTTTGGCATTTTCTATTGCTCTAAGAAGATTGTGTGCTTTTTTCTCTTTAAAACCTTCAAGTCTAAGGAGCTTCTCTAAGCTCAGATCAAAAAGATCCAAAACACTTTTTACAAGATCTGCATTGTAGAGCTGTTCCACTATTTTCTCACCAAGCCCATCTATGTTCAAACAGGGTTTGGAAGCAAAATAGATAATAGAGTTCACCACCCGTGCTTCACACTTAAGATTTTGACATTTGAGAAGTACACCCTCATCCAAGAGTTCACTGCCACATACCGGACATACGCTCGGACGTGAAAGCTTTTTCTCCTTGCCACTACGTTCATGTGTTAGCACCTTGATGATCTTGGGTATAACATCACCGCTTCTTAAAATGATCACCTTGTCACCGATACGAATATCTTTTCGCTCAATCTCATCAAAGTTATGTAGAGTAGCTCTCTCTACAACCACACCTTCTATATCTGTCGGCTCCACTATCGCTACAGGTGTCACTGCCCCTGTTCTTCCAACTTGCAGCACGATATCTTTGAGCGTGGTTATCTTCTCAACTGCCGGAAATTTATAGGCTACACTAAAACGAGGGTTTTTAACGGTATAGCCCATATCTATCTGAGCAGCTATCTCGTTGACCTTGACCACCATCCCATCGAGCATCATCGGATAGCTCTCTCTTTCACTTTTCATAACTTCATAGATATCCTGAATCTCTTTGTAATCTTTACAGCGTGCTCTTTGTGGCGGTTTTTTAAAGCCAAGAGAGTAGATATATTCCATCTTCTCACTCAGAAGTTTATGATCAAGCTCATTCACCCCGACACCATAAGGTAAAAACACCAGATTTCTAGCAGCGGTTATGCTTGAGTCAAGCTGTCTAAGACTTCCCGCTGCTGCATTTCTCGGGTTTGCAAAAACCGCTTCACCCTGCTTTATACGCTCTAGGTTGATCTTGTCAAACTCATCTTTAAATATCACCACTTCACCGCGGATCTCTATGGTTTTTTGATGCTCTATACTCAAAGGGATGGAGCGGATAGTTTTAACATTTTGTGTGATATCCTCACCCACTACACCATCACCACGTGTTATCCCTTGGAAGAGTTCCCCGTTTTTGTAGATAAGGTTCAAACTGGCACCGTCAAATTTTGGTTCACAGTAAAAGCTTATATTAGTGTCGAGTTTATATGTTTTTGTAAGCCACTTCTGTAATCCATCGGCATCAAAAACATCCTCAAGCGACCACATACGAGAGAGATGTTTCGCTTTGCTAAACCCTGATGAGATCACATCCCCCACCCTTTGTGTCGGTGAATCTTTAAGTATCTTCTCTTTGTTGTTGTGCTCAAATCCCACCACTTCATGATAGAGCTTGTCATACACTTCATCTGTAGTCAGAGGATCATCAAGCACATAATAATGGTACGCATAAAGGTTGAGTTTTTCAACGGCTTGGGTATATTCTTCAAAAGTCATCTCTAATCCAAAATAGTTTTTATTGTATGAGATTTTATCTAAATGTAGCTAAAAGAATAAAGAGATGTTACAAGCCATGTTCTAGAAGTTGTGTTGCCGCTTTTGTATCTAATGGTTTTGAATATAAATACCCCTGAATAATCGGAACACCAAGATCAATAAAAAACTCTTGCTGCTGTTTATTTTCAACCCCTTCCACAACACACTCAAGTTTATAAATATCAACAATATTTTTTATAACTTTGACCAGATCTTCATCTTGGATATTTCAATGAGAAACTTGTTGTCTCTTTTTTACTCATCTCTGCAAAAGATATACTAAACTTTTGTATAAAGCCATTTCCCTTGAGCATAGATACGCCAGTAGATGATCCCTTTGATCAATGTTTCAATATTCATGATGACAAAGATAGCAATAATTCCAAAACCCATTTTATATGCTACATATGATGGTATCACTCTAAAGAACCATAATGAAAAAAGATTGATCTTGAGTGTTGTTTTTGTCGCCCCGGCCCCTCGAAGTGCTGCCCCGTATACAAAGTTTATCGCAAGTGGAATCTGTGCGAGACCCACGAGTATAAGATAGTATGATGCTATGGTAACGGTAGCCTCATCTTTAGTAAAGAAACCTACCAAAAACTCTGGAAAAAGTATGAGAAACAACCCTACACTTCCCATAAATACATACGCGATCCGTCCACTTATAATACCCATGGCATATGCTTTTTCATATCTTTGTGCACCCAGATTTTGTCCTACAAGTGCCATAGCTGCAATAGCAAAACCAAAACCGGGCATAAAAGCTATCCCCTCAATACGCAGGCCCACCTGATATCCGGCAAGCTCTGCTGTACCATAGGCTGTGATGATGGCAACAAAAACCAAAAATGAGAGACTTGATATGCCACGATCAAGTGCTGCACTCCATCCGACACTCCACACACGTTTGAGATCACGGCTTCTAAAGATGGGGATAATTCCAAGCTTTGCTCTTGGAAGTTTTAAAAGAAAAAAGTATACAAGCACATTAAAACTGTATGCAATGATAGTCGCAATAGCAGCACCCTCAATCCCCATCGCTTCAAAACCAAAGTGACCAAAAATAAAAGTATAGTTTAACAATGCGTTCAATGCAGAGGAGAAAAGCTTGATATAAAGAGAGCTTTTAGTATCCCCCGCTGCAGAAAGTGCATTATAGAGCAGTGTATCTATAAAAATAACAACAATCCCCAAAGAGATGATCTTAAAATAAAGTGACCCCTGATGCACCACATCTGCTTGAGCGCCCATGAGTGTATATATGGACTCACTTCCCAAATAGCCTCCAATACTTACAAAAACAGAAAGAACTATAGCAAAGAGGGTCAGTGAAAACAGAAGTGCCGAGGCCCGCTTTTTTCGCCCCTGTCCGATAAAGCGTGAAATAAGAGCATTGCCACCCACAACATAGAGCGTCATAAGCACATTGATGATCATCATAAACTGCATACTCATACCAACAGCAGCCAGCGCACTCACACTTACCATGCCCACCATGAGCATATCTATGAGAATCTGAAGTATATCTACTAAGTGTTTTAGGGCTGCAGGAAGTGCGAGAGAAAAAACTTTTTTAGTGTCTTTTGAGATCAGTTTTGAAATAATTGTGCCACCTCATTCATAGTCTCAAAAAGTTCCTCTTTCGTATCAAACTCTAAAACTACCCGATCTTTTACGTCTTCATTCAAAGGTGTAAAATCAAAAACCAAAACAAAAGAGCGCAGTGTAACTTTGTCCTGATTGGTCTCAATCCACTCTAAACTCATCTCCGCAACTTCGCCATACATCTCCACAACAGCCGCAGGGTAAAGTCGTGTCAGTTTACTTAGATCAAGATCACCTTTGTTTGAACTATATAGCATCATCTTCCTTATTGAGTGTCTTTCTCATCTCTCCTTTTTGCATTTTCAGATACGCCAAAAATCCAAGCAGGGTTCCCACTATGATAAATACAGCGCCTACAAAGTCCTCTTTTTCATATGCCATAACAATCCAGCATATATCTGCAAAAAGATACACAATAACCGCATTAAATATCTGTCCCTTGTAAGTTAAGTATGCACCTATGTTGAGAAGTATGCCACCCAGTACTGCAAATGATATCATGCCACCTCTTTAATATTTTGCGTTTTTACTATCCATGTAAAATAGAGTGCGCCCACAATAAAACCCAAGCCAATAAAAAAAGTTATAAATTCCAGTGAGAAATTTTTAGAAGCAAGAGCACCTATCATCAAAGATGTCAGTGTGGCCGAACTCAAAAACAGCATATCGTTGTATGCCACAATTCTACCATAATATCTCTCATCGATGTTCTTTTGCAGTAGCGTATAAGTATAAGACCATAAAGTTGTCGTAAAAAGACCAACAATCACACTGGCAACCATGGAAAGATAAAAATTTTCCATCCACCAAGCCCACAACCAAATCGCTACAGCCTGAAAGATCAAGAGTTGCACCAAGCGTTTGTTATTGATCCATGAACCCAAGATCATCGGACCAAAAACCAGACCCACTGCCCGTGAGGCATGTAACAATCCAAGCGCCAAAGAGGTGGCAATAATACCAGCATAATACTCTTGCACCATTAAAGCAACTAAAGCATCAAAAGCTGTGAGACCCACAACAGAGTGCATCAACATCAAATGCAGTGCATGGGGATATTTTTTTATATATCTAAATGTATCCCCCATCATATACAGAAAACTCTCTTTCTCTTTCACACTTCCCACCTGCAAATGTAAGCTGTACAGCAAAGAAAAACTGATAACGAACATAAGAGCATCTAAAACAAATGCAACCTTTACTCCAAGCAGATACACTACAAAACCGCTTACTGCCATACCAAGAGTATAGGAAAAAGACCAGATGATGGAGTGAATTTCATTGGCTTTTTGAAGATCTTTACCCTTAAGAATTTTGGGAAGTAAAGACATCTCAGCGGTAAAATAAAACGATGCCGCAGCCATTCTTACAAATATCAGTCCATACAAAAGCCACAAATGAGATATATCACTTACAAGCACTAAAAGTATCGTGGAGATAATCTCAACAAACAAAAGAGACAACATCAATTTTTTTGGTGCTACACTGTCAAGAACAGAACCTGAAAACGGAGCCTGCACTATGCCGGCTATAAAATGCAAAGCTGCTACAAACGCTATGATCTCAGCTGAAACATCCATACCGATAAGTAGGGTATAGATAGCAACATTACTGAACCAGGCTCCAAAATAGGAGATAAGTTGAATAATGCTCAATCGTCTAAACACTTGATCGGCACGAAGTAAATTAATATATTGATTCATAAATGCAAGAGTATCAAATAAAAATAATTTTTTTATTAAAGTTATTTTTTTCGCTGCCGATATTGTTCGTGATATAATATTTTCTTTTAAGTAAGAGGAGTCAGTCATGGATGGCATAGCAAATGTTGCAAGACAGCAACAATCACAAATGAGTACACAGGAACCTCAAGGAAGAGCGACCCAAAGTGCACAACAGTCGCAACAACAGGCACCAAAAGAAGATCTCGTAAAGCAGATGCAAAATGAGGTCACAAGAACAGATAAAAAAATAGATACAAAAGAGCAGGTTCAAGATCTTATCAAACAGTTAAACGATGCCCTCTCACCCATCAGTACATCGATTAAGTTTGGATTTGACAACAGGGATGAAGTCTTTTACGTCTCTGTGATTGAAGCGAAATCAAACAGGATGATTCGCAGATTTCCGGCAGAACAGGCGATGGATTTTTTACCTAAAATGCAAGAGGTCACAGGGATA
>JALUKO010000322.1 GCA_027056525.1 Helicobacteraceae bacterium
TTTTGGTTATTATTTTAGGAATAAAAATGAAACAGTATATAAAAGATCAAGTTAAAAAATCGTATGAAACAAAACAGGCTATATATGCCAATGAAGCATTGCTCAACATTATAGAAGTCGTTGCAAATGAGTGCGTGAAACTCTATAAAGATACGTCCAATAAAACTATTCTCGCAGGCAATGGTGGCAGTGCAGCAGACGCGCAACACATAGCGGCTGAACTTGTAGGACGTTATGGTTTTGATAGACCCTCAATCCCTTCTTTGGCTTTAACAACTGATAGTTCAAATCTTACTGCTATTGGTAATGATTATGGTTATGATAAAGTTTTTTCAAGACAGCTAGAAGGTATGGGGCAAAGTGGTGATATATTTTTTGGTATATCTACTTCTGGTAATTCTCTCAATATTATCAATGCTTTTGAAAGTGCAAAACAAAAAAATATAATGACAGTTGCTTTAGTTGGACGAGATGGTGGAAAGATGGCGAAAATTGCTGATTATGCTATTATTGTTCCCTCTGATTCAACGCCACGTATTCAAGAGTCACATATATTGATAGGGCATATTTTATGTGACATTATCGAAAAGGAGATTTTTGGTAATGGAGTTAGTATATAAGTGAAGAAAAAAGCTCTTTTTTTAGATAGGGATGGTGTTATTAATATTGAAAAAGATTATCTATATAAAATAAATGATTTTGAATTTATTGATGGTATTTTTGAGCTGTGTAAGCATTATGTAGATTTGGGGTATATTATAATTGTTGTGACAAATCAGTCTGGCATTGCAAGGGCTTATTATAGTGAAAATGATTTTAATATTTTGACTTCTTGGATGATTGAACAATTTGATAAAAGAGGAATAGGGATAAAAAAAGTTTACTATTGTCCCCATCATCCTGATATATCTGGAGTTTGTGATTGTAGAAAGCCAAAACCGGGTATGTTGCTACAAGCAAAACAAGAGTTTGATATTGATATGGGTAATTCACTTATGGTGGGTGATAAGGAGAGAGATATAGAGGCTGCTTTACGTGCAGGAGTTACACATACATATCTTTTTGATGAAACAAAGAGTATAAAAAATTCTCAAGCAACAAAAATAGTAAATAAATTAGAAGATATTTGGAAGTTATAATGTTAATACTTAATTGTGGTGGAACCTTTAATAAAAAATATAACTTGATAGAAGGTGAACTGGAAGTTCCTTATGATAACAGTTCAATAGAGCACATTCTTCAGAGCTATGAAGGTCACTATGATCTAGCCGGTGTTGTCTATAAGGATTCTCTTGATATGGATATGAACGATAGAAAAATGTTGGCAAATATCATTTTGGAATCTAAAGATGATACTTTTATCATAGTTCACGGTACTGATACTATGCATATGAGTGCTGAGTTTTTATCAGAAATATTTGATGATAGAAAAATAATCTTAACCGGAGCTATGAAGCCTTTTGAAATAGATCAAGTTGAAGCAACCTTTAACTTGGCAATGGCTATAGGTTTTAGTAAATCTTTGGAGAAGCAGGGTGTATATATATGTATGAATGGTCATATAGAACCTTGGGATAGATTGAAAAAAAACACTCTCTTAGGAAAGTTTGAAATTGTCCAGTAAAATAAAATGTTCTCACTGTCATCTTGAATTTGATAGTGCGGTTATGATAAAGGATGGGGAACATTATTTTTGTTGTAACGGTTGTCAGGGTGTTTTTAATCTTTTAAGTGATGAAGGTCTTGATGGATTCTATGATAAAAGTGCCGATGTGACACTTACTCCGCCATCACAACAATATGAAGACTCTTCAAATTTTAATGCACCCGCCTTTTATGACAAGTTTGTTAAAAAGGATGAAGATGGTTTTCATCAGGTTTCTTTAATCATTGACGGCATTCACTGTTCCGCTTGTGTATGGCTTAACGAGAAAGCTCTGCATAAGATGGGTGGTGTAATAGAAGCAAATATAAACTTCACTAATAACAAAGCACATATAGTTTGGGCAGATGATGTTGTTAAACTCTCTGAAATTATAGATATGATTAGGGCTATTGGATACAATGCATACCCATATGATGCCTCAATACAAGAAGCAAATGCCAATGCACAAAGAAAAGAATACTATTTAAGAATGGCAGTTGCAATTTTTGCATCTATGAATATCATGTGGATAGCAGTAGCTCAGTATGCAGGCTATTTTACAGGAATAACTCAAGAGATGAAAACAATTTTAAATGTCGCAGAGGGAGTACTGGCTACACCTGTTCTTTTTTATAGTGGTTGGGTATTTTTTCGAGGTGCATACTACAGTTTGAAAAATAAAGTGGTCAATATGGACTTACTTGTTGCAACTGGGGCAACTTTAACATATTTTTATTCTATTTATATTACGATCAATGAGGAGGGTGAGGCTTATTTTGATAGTGTGAGTATGATTATTACTTTTGTGCTAATAGGAAAATTTTTAGAAGTACTGAGTAAAAAGAATGCAGCTGATACGCTTGATATCATTGGTAAACATTTGCCAAGTGAAGTCAATATCGTAGCGGACAATAAAATTATCTCTTGCAAGCTCGAAGATGTTAGTGTTGGAGACACGGTGGTTGTCTCTAGCGGAGAAAAAATACTGCTTGATGGTGTAATAAGTAAAGGTGAAGGCTCCTTTGATGAATCCAATCTGACGGGTGAGAGTGATCCTATATATAAAAAGATTGGTGATACTATCATCAGTGGAACAACGAGTATTGATGCTGATATACACTATAGAGCAACAAAAGATTTTGAACATTCAACTCTTTCGAGTTTGGTTGCTTTACTTGAATCTGCCATCAATAAAAAACCAAAGATAGAACAATTAGCCAATAAACTTTCAGAACATTTTTCTACAACAATTTTAGTTTTGGCTTTTGTGACATTTATCGTGTGGTGGTTATGGCCACATGATTTTGAGAGCTCATTTATGGTTGGAATTTCTGTGATCATTATTGCGTGTCCTTGTGCCCTTGCTCTGGCTACTCCGGTGGCTACACTTGTAGGTTTGAGTCTTGGAGCTAAAAGAGGAATTTTGTTTAAAGAAGCTGCTCAACTTGAGACTATGGCCAAGGTAGATACTTTAGTGCTTGATAAAACAGGAACAATTACGATAGGCAAGCCAGAAGTCGTAAGAGTACATATGTTTGAAGAGTTTGACAAAAGATTTTTACTTTCAATAGTAAAGTCCTCAAACCACCCTGTAGCACAAGGTATATATCAATATCTTACTCAAGAAGAGGAGATAGAGGAATTATTGCTTGAAAATTTTTCTCAAGTTCCGGCACAGGGAATTGTTGCAGATTGCTTGGGCAGTCAGTTTTTTGGTGGTAATAAGAGGTTGATGGATGACAATAATATAGAAGTTGATTTTGCTAGTGAAAATACTTTATTTTATTTTGCGGTTGATCATAGAGTGGTAGCGATTTATGAGTTGAGTGATAGAATTAAGGATGATGCACAGAAGATACTTGAGAGTCTGAATCAAAAAGGGATCGAGATTGTCATGCTCACAGGTGATAATGAGCAAAGTGCAAGAAAAGTTGCCAAGACTGTAGGGATTAAAAACTTTTTGTATGAACAAACACCTCAAGCGAAGTCAGAATTTATTGAGAAACTACATGAAAATGAGAAAACTGTAGTTATGGTTGGTGATGGGGTGAATGATATCCTTGCATTGGCACGTGCAGATATTGGTATCGTGATGGGAAGTGGAAGTGATATAGCTATTGATGTAAGTGATGTTGTATTGTTGAACGATTCATTAAGCTCTTTAGATGATGCTTTTAAGATTTCACGTACCACATATGGACTCATTAAACAAAACTTAGCTATTTCACTTGTATATAATGCTATAACTATTCCACTTGCAATGGCAGGGTATGTGATCCCTCTGGTTGCTGCTATATCGATGTCGGTAAGTTCATTGTTAGTTGTTGGTAACTCAATGCGTATACGTATGAAGTGGAATAAAAATTAGGAGATTGCTATGGATAACTGGGTAGTTGCAATGATGCTTGGTGCATCACTTTTTTTAGGAGCCGTGGCTTTGTTTGCCTTTTTGTGGGCTATAAAAAGTGGACAGTTCGATGATGAAGAGAAGTTTTTAAATGCTGCCAAGTTTGATGGAGAAGAGGAGCTCAATGATGCGCTTAAGCAAGAAAAGAAAAAACAAAAACTCAAAAAAGAGTATAGACCAGAGTAATTAAATAGTGATGTTGGAAGTTAAAAAAAGAGGTGAATTGCCATAAAGGCAATTCAAAAAGCACAGAAGTACTAAAGGATTATTTACCGATAGTTTGTGCGAATGCTTCTAGATCAGCGTCAGAGTATTTAGCAACTTGACCTTTCATAAGTGCACCCATACCGTGAACATTTCTAGTACCAGCTTTGTAACCTTTTAATGCAGCAGCGATATCAGCGTGGCTCATTTCAGAAACAGCAACAGATTTGTTCATAGCTTTTTTACTCCAGTCAGCACCATGACAACCAGTACATGCAGCTGCGTTAACACCAGCCATTAGAGATGAAGTTACAGTTAATGCAGCTATAGAAGCGATAACAATTTTTTTCATTTTTTTTCCTTGAGTTAAAAATTAGATTTTATTATAGTCATTTGAGTCTTAAATGGAGGTTAATGAATCATGGGGTATTATTTTATTAAAGTTTATATGAAATAGGTGAGAATATGCGATACATTGACGATGATTTACAGGATAAAACAATCTTGATAACGGGGGGTGCGGGCTTTATAGGGTCAAATTTGGCTTTTTATTTTCAAAAGAATCATCCACAGGCACATGTTGTGGTACTGGACAGTTTTAGAAGTGGTGAGACACTCTCTAACGGAAATTTAAAAAGTTTTGGTCACTTTAAAAATCTTTTAGGCTTTAGAGGCGAGATAATAAGCGGCGATATAAATGATAAAGATCTTCTTCTTGATCTTGAAGTTAATTATAAGTTTGATTATATTTTTCATGAAGCAGCGATCTCTGATACAACAGCTCTTGAGCAGGATCTTATGATCAAAACAAATGTCAATGCTTATAAAGATCTGCTTCACTTGGCCAGTGCACATAATGCAAATATGATCTACGCATCTTCTGCAGCAACTTATGGTAACGCGGAGTCTCCTCAAAGAGTTGGACGTGAAGCGCCAAATAATGTATATGGCTTCTCAAAACTAAGTATGGACAACTTAAGCCGTCAATATATGAAAGAAAGTGATATAAAGATCGTAGGCTTGCGTTATTTCAATGTTTATGGGGCGGGGGAGTATTTTAAAAATACAACGGCTTCTATGATTTTACAGTTTGGACATCAGATACTTGCAGGAAGAAATCCTCGTTTGTTTGAGGGAAGCGATAAGATACTGAGAGATTTCATATATATAGAAGATATTATTCAGGCTAACATTAAAGCGATGCAACCAAAACACAGCGGCATATATAATGTAGGTACAGGTAAGGCGAGAAGCTTCCAAGATATTGTAGATATCCTACAACATGAACTCGGCACACAATATGAGTGCGAATATATTCCTAATCCTTTTGTTGGTTCTTATCAGTTTCATACAGAAGCAGATATAGCTACAACCAAAGAAATGCTTGGCTATACACCTGCCTATGAGATGGAAGATGGGATCAAGGCATATGTGGATGAGATCAAAAGAATATATGAAGAAGAAGTGAAATAGATGAAGGTTCTAAAAAGCTTCAGACCCAATATCCTTGTTGTAGGTGATCTTATGATAGATCACTATTTGTGGGGAAGTTGTGAGAGAATTTCTCCGGAAGCTCCTGTGCAAGTAGTTGATATAGCAAAAGAGACAACGGTGCTTGGTGGTGCCGGAAATGTTGTCAATAACTTAAAGGTGCTTGGTGCGCAGGTGAGTGTGAGCAGTGTTATTGGGAATGATGACAATGGTGTAGAACTTACAAATATGTTACATGATATCGGAGTGAACACTCAAGAGATCGTTTTGCAAGAGGGAAGAAAAACATCGAAAAAGAGTCGTGTTATTGCGGTTTCTCAACAAATACTCAGGTATGACAAAGAGAGTAAGGACGATATCCAAAAGGAGTCGATAGAGAAGATACTGCACTCTTTACGCTTGAGTGTCTCAAAATATGATGTAGTAATACTTTCAGATTATGGCAAAGGTGTTTTAACCCCTGAGTTGTGTCAAGGGGTTATAAAACTTTGTAAGCAAAACAGTGTAAAGGTCTTGGTCGATCCAAAAGGGAGTGACTTCTCAAAATATAAAGGTGCCTACCTTTTAACACCAAATAAAAAAGAGGCGATCCTTGCTACAAAAATTGAGATAGAAGATGAGGAGTCTCTCAAAGAGGCGCTTGTGCAATTAAAAACAGAGTGTGATCTTGATATTTCACTCATAACACTTTCAGAAGACGGTATAGCTACTTATGATACTGAAGTAAAAGTGTTCCCAACTGTGGCAAAAGAGGTCTTTGATGTAACAGGAGCGGGAGATACTGTGATCGCTTCCATAGCTTTTGCTCTTGCTGCGGGGAAAAATATAGAAGAAACAGCGGCATTTGCAAACCTTGCTGCGGGTGTTGTTGTAGGTAAAATTGGTTCTGCAACTGTAAGTATGGATGAGATAGAGGAGTATGAAGCGTCTTTACATAAAAGTACTTCTGATGCGCATATAAAAAGTTTTGAAGATATAGATACTCTTGTGAAGAGATGCCGTGCCAACGGAAAACGTGTTGTCTTTACAAATGGCTGTTTTGATATACTTCATGTTGGACATGTCAAATACCTTCAAATTGCCAAAAGTTTTGGAGATATTTTGATAGTGGGCTTAAACTCCGATGCTTCGGTTTCAAGACTCAAAGGTCCGAGTCGTCCTGTTAATGTTGCTCAAGACAGAGCGTATATATTGGCAGCTTTGGAAGCGGTTGATTTTGTAGTTCCTTTTAGCGAGGATACTCCGCATGAACTTATTAAAATGATACAACCTGATGTGCTTGTCAAAGGTGGTGACTATGAAGGTAAAGAGGTCGTCGGAACTGAATTTGCTGGTGAGTTGAGATTGGTTGATTTTGTTGATGGCAAAAGTACAACAAGAACAATAGAAAAAATACAAGGAAAACAATGTTAAAAAAATTAAGTTTAGTAACTGTGAGTGCAGTTTCTGCATTTGCAATGCACTCTGCAGAGATAAATATAAACAATAAAGATTTAGAGTTGTCTGCAAAAATGGATGT
>JALUKO010000323.1 GCA_027056525.1 Helicobacteraceae bacterium
GCTGATAGCTTTCATCTGCATATCATCGCTTATGATAACTCCGGTATAACCCATCTGCTCTCTGAGAAGTTTGGTGTTTGTTTTGTACGAGAGTGTTGCGGGGTATTTTGGATCGATGTTGGTGTTAAAAACATGAGCCGTCATGATCATCTGAACTTTGTTGTGTGCGATAAGCTTTTTATAGGGCTCAAGCTCTTGAGTGCTCCATGTATCGCTTACATCAACAAAACCTTTGTGGGAGTCTCCAAGAGAAGAGCCGTGACCCGGAAAGTGTTTCAGTACAGGGATAACCCCCTCATCTTCAAGGGTATCTATGAAAAGCTCAGCGTATTTGAGAACCTTTTTCGGTGTCGCACCATAAGAACGTTTAAGCCCTGCGATCACTGTGTTTTTTGGGTTGACTTCCAGATCAACAACCGGTGCGAAGTCACAGTTGATGCCGTTGTTTTTGAGCATTTTTGCTTGGAGTGCATAGATGTTTTTTGCATCTTTGAGATCAAGATAGCTCATACTTTTTGCTGAGGGTATCTCTAAAAATCCGTACTTTGGTTTGAGCCTTGCCACCTTGCCACCCTCTTGATCCAGAGCAATAAGCAGTGGTTTGTTTGCAAATGACTGAAGTGTAAAAGTGAGCTTTTTGAGCTGTTTTGGCGAGGCAATGTTTTTTGTTTTTGAGCGATTTTTGTAAAATCTGTCAAAGAGTATAACGCCGCCAAGGTTATACTTTTTGATCTCTTTGACAATGGTGGAGTTCTCATCGACTCTCGTCTCATCAAAGCCTATGACAACCATACGGGCTATCATTTGTTTCAGTACCTCATCATCATAGGCACTAAGTGTTGAGAAGTTTAAAAGTAAAAATAAGAAGAGAAAAAATTTCACAAAAAATCCTTTTGGCAATTATAGCTAATTATAGTTTGAACTGACTCGGGTTTTTGTTCGTGAAATAAGCTATAATTTGATAAAAGATTATATATACAACAAAAAAGAGACTTATGAGAGAAATTTACACAAAAACAGAAGATGGTGTGCTAGCAAAAATCGAAGTGAACTTTGATGCGCTTGAGTACAAGGAGGAGTCTCCATGGCTCTTTAGCCTTTTCATAAAATATGACGGTTTTAATGACACGCAAGAGGGTTTTGAAGAGTATCTGGAGAGCAAAGAGTCTCTCATTATTGCACTTGAGCAAAAAAATGCCCATTACCTCGGGTGTAGAGTGATTGAGGGGTGGAGTGAGTTTTATTTTTGTGCACAAAACTCCAAAGGGCTTGAAAAGATCGCAAAACAGATCCTTGCTCCAAGTGGCTATGCTTATGAAAGTAATGTTGTGCGAGATACAAAATGGGATGTGTATGAGACACAACTTATGCCAAATGAGCTTGAGATTGCCCACATACAAAGTGCCAAGATCATCTTTTTACTCCAAGAGGAGGGGGATATACTTGAACTTCCAAGAGAGGTTGAACACTATGGGGTGTTTGATACGCCGACACAAAAAGAGAAGTTCATTGAGTCTCTCGAAGCTACGGAGAATGGATTTTGTTTTAAAGATGAGATATCTTCAGAAGAGTTTGAACACGGTGTTGCCCTTGTTAAAACCCACTCGCTTGATGAGGAGCAAGTAAAGCAGATCGTAGAAGATATATACGCTCTCATCAAACAGCACGGTGGGTACTATGAGGGTTGGAGTACGACACTTGTAGATACAAAAGAGAGTTAGATGGTAAAAAGTCAAAGTGTGTTTGCCGTTGTAGGGATGATCAACTACCTTTGTGTTGTTTTTTTAAATGCATTTACCGACCTTGGGCATAAAATAATCATACAAAACACCGTTTTTAAAGTGTATGACGGTGAGATGCAGATCATCTTGACCGCTATTGTCAATGCGCTTATACTTTTACCTTTTATACTCATGTTCTCCCCCTCAGGTTTTTTAGCAGACAGGTTTGCCAAAAGTAAGATCATGGAGTACTCTTCTGTTTTTGCTATTGTCATTACACTTTTCATTACTCTTTCGTACTATAACGGTTGGTTCTATACCGCATTTGCCATGACATTTTTGCTGGCACTTCAGAGTGCCATTTACGGCCCTGCAAAATATGGCTACATTAAAGAGCTTGTCGGTGTGAAGTATATAACTGCGG
>JALUKO010000324.1 GCA_027056525.1 Helicobacteraceae bacterium
TCCTCTTTAATGAGAAAAGTTTTCATCATAGTTCTTGCCTGTTTTCTAGGCAGTTGACTGATCGCATGTACTACGCCCTTAGCCTGCCCGGCATCTTGATAGCCTTGAATCAAAACACGCTGTTTTTGCTCATCCATAGCAGCAACACGCTGAAACAGTTCCCTGTGTTGCAATGAATCAGATAAAGTCGTTGCATACGCTGCTGCCAACTTTCTTGCGTTAGTTTTACTTTTATTAAATATTTCTACATATGCCGGAGCTAACTCAAAACGGGAAAATTTACTTTTTGTCAGTTTCTGCACCAACCCCGTTTGGTTCTCAAACGTACTCTCTTGAATCGCTTTTGATATTCTATTCATCTATGCACCTTTGTAAAATTTTATACACATATGCTACAACTAAATAATTTTAAAAATGTTGTATATCGTAAAAACTCTAGTTCCTTTGAGTCCAGTTTACCATTCCCCACTCTTGGAGATCTTTTTGTAAAACCTCCATACTTCTGTCGTGTTTATGACATGCAAAACAGGCATTGGTCTCATCTGGCATTTTGTATTTTCTTGTCTCATTTGGAGTCACAAAACCAAACATATGACTTCTGACCGTAAGCGGTGACTTGCCTGTGTGTCTTCCGGTTTTTGGCATATGACATTCCACACACAAAGAACCTTTTGAGTCTGCTTTATGATGCGTATGTTTTTCTAAAGAATCCTGGTGGGGTCCTATTACAGAGCCAAATCCGTGACACTTCAAGCAAAGTTGATTGCCTGTATTGTTTTGAGCGGTGGGGGCCAAGGTATGGGGATCATGGCAGTTAATGCAGGTGATTCCATGCTTTGCTTTTATGGAGTTTACAAACTCATTTCCCTGTGTACGGTTTTTCTTGCCGACACCGTTTGCATAGAACTCTTTTGTCTCATGACCCATGGTAAAAGGTGCCGGCAGTTTGTACTCAACGAGCGGCATCCCTGCTTCATACCCATAAGGGTAATCTTTTGCATCTCCATATATTTCACTCATATTATGATCTTTGAGGCGTATATCTCTGTTACGCATATGGCACTGCAAACATACTTCATTTTGTCTTATAGGATCACTCATACTCGCCACATATACTTGAGAGTCCGGATCTTTGGCATGTTTAGATCCCGGTCCATGGCACGATTCACAGGCGATTCCCGGTTCCACCCTTACCTGCTTTGACATATAGCCCGTAAAATGGCACCCGTCACACGCTTTGGAAGTTGGAAGTTTCTCATTGTCATGTGGGTATGCTTCTTTGTACCAGTACTTCCAAGGTTTAAACTTCTGCCATTTTTGTGTTTGAACATTCCACTGATAGTTCCCTAGAACATAATCCTGAGTTGCGTTAAAATCATGAGGGATCATGTAGCGTTGTTTAAATTTACCCCCTACCGTATATGTCGCATCTTCAAGTGCAAAATTTGCATCTTTTGGAAGTTTTGAGAAGTCAGCCACCACAACAGAAGGGTTTTTATGGATATCTTGTATCATTTTAGGGTGCATCGAATGGCTCCAGGCATCATAATGCTCTTCATGGCACTCCATACATTTTAAAGAGCCTGTAAAATCGGCATCTTTTTGATCTTTTAGCTGGAGATCGACCTCATTGCCCACGCGTTCATGTGTCAGCTGTTGATAAAACGGCAATAGCTTTGAGGCACTCTTATACGCCAAAAATGCGACTATGATTACACAACAAACAAGTAAAATTTTTAATATTTTTTTCAACGCTTCCCTTGAGTTACAAATATCATCTTCCAAAATTTTACCACAATCTACTTAGAGTTTGCATCTGCTTTCAAGCTTATTTGGCTATAATTGCTTAATGAAAACAACCATAATATTTAAGGAAATAAGATGAAAACTCATACTCTTTTAATGCCGCTTGACATGCACCTACACCTTCGCGACGGTGTGATGCTTGAAAATGTCGCACCACTTACTGCATATAGTTTTAGTGGAGCGATCGTCATGCCAAACCTCGTACCTCCCGTAGATACGAAAGAGCAACTCATAGCATATAAAGAGCGTATCATGGCAGCTGTTCCAAATGATTACTTTGAACCCTACATGACACTCTTTTACAAAAATTATGACAGAGCATTTTTAGAAAGTGTTGCCGAAGAACTTACAGCTATTAAACTCTACCCGGCAGGAATCACCACAAACTCAGAAGGTGGTGTAAGCTCATTTGACATAGAAGAGATGAGAGAAACGCTTCAAAGCATGAGCGACATGGGCATACCACTGTGTGTGCATGGAGAAACTGACGGCTTTGTGATGGATAGAGAAGCTGAGTTTATGAGTATTTATGAACTCTTGGCAAGCAACTTCCCTCAACTCAAAATTATTATGGAACATATCACAACCAAAGAAGCAGTTGCGATGCTTGATAAATATGAAAATCTTTATGCGACCATTACCGTACATCATTTGCTTATCACCCTTGATGATGTTGTCGGCGGCATGATGCAACCTCATCTTTTTTGTAAACCTATTGCAAAACGTCCTGAAGACCTTGATGCACTTCTAAGTATTGCATTGGAAGCACATCCAAAAGTGATGTTTGGAAGTGACTCGGCACCACATCCACAACACAAAAAAGAAGCTTGTGGCTGTGCAGCAGGCGTATTTACCGCACCTATTGCTCTTCAGCTTCTGTGTGAGATCTTCGATCAGTTTGGCAAGCTTGACAACCTGCAGGCTTTTGTCAGTGATAACGCACAAAGTATTTATGGTATCTGTCCCGAATTTAAAGAGGTTGTTTTAGAGCACAGACCATTTAAAGTACCTCAAACATATGCCGGTGTTGTACCGATGTACGCGGGTGAAACTATCAGTTGGGCTATTGAGAGTGTCGACTAATATACTCCTTTTAGAAGATGATCTTCTTTTTGCCGAAACGCTTACAGATCTGCTTGAGGATGAGGGCTTTCATGTCACCCACTGCCCTAACGGACAAGAGGCTCTTGAGATCACTTATGAGGAAAAGTTTGATATTTACCTGCTAGATATCAATGTTCCCCTGATCAACGGCGTCACACTTCTTAAAGAGCTTCGAGAAGCCAACGACAATACACCCAGTATATTTTTAACATCACACAAAGACAAAAAGATGCTAAAAGAGGGTTTTTTAAGCGGTGCTGATGACTATCTGAGCAAACCTTTTGACTCTGATGAACTTATACTACGTATTCATGCACTTCTAAGACGCTCCCAACCTGAGGACTCTTTTTCTGTCGGGTTGCTGTGTCATGATAAAACACACAAAACGATTTTCTATGACGCAAAAGAACTTGAGCTCTCACGCAAAGAGTATGAACTTCTTTTGCTTCTCATGCGACATGCCAACAGTGCAGTACCAAAAGAGATGATCATCAATGAGCTATGGAGTTGCGCACAAAGTAGCAGTGACGGGGCGATCCGTGTTTATATCAACCGTCTAAAGCAGATCATCCCCCAGATGACTATAGAAAATATTCGCGGTGTGGGGTACAAGCTTGTTTCGTAATTTACGAATAAACATTTTCATATACTACCTCTTAACTGTGAGTGTTTTTTTAGGCATCCTGCACTACTTCTTAAATGTTATAGAGATACACAATACCTTTTTACTTGCTCTTGTGATACTGTGTTTTGTGATTCTAGCGGGGGTAATGATCTCAAAACTTGCGGTTGATCCCCTTGAGGAGCATGTCAACAACCTCCAAAACCTCTCCAAAGAGACTTTACATGAGCTCAACTTGCCCATTAGCACTATTATGACAAACTCCCATATGTTGAAAAAAAACATGGACAATGAAAAAGATCTCAAAAGAATGTCCAGAATTGAAAATGCCTGCAAAATGTTACAGCAGCGCTATAATGAACTTGACTATATGATCAAAACACAATCTCTTCAAGAGCTAAAAGAGAGCTTTGATCTCAAAGAGTTGGTGGAGCAAAGAGTTGATTTTTTAAAGTCTGTGTATCCCCATATGGAGTTTGAACTTGATCTTGAAAGCACCTTTGTCACAAACGATAAGATAGGCTTATCAAAAGTTATTGACAACATTATAGATAATGGGGTAAAATATTCACATAAAATTAACACACTTACTATAAAATTACATAATCTTACTCTTCATATCCAAGATTACGGCTGTGGTATGGATGAAGTGGAACTTATACATATTTTTGACACCTACTACCAAAGTAACAAAAACATGCAAGGTTTTGGGATAGGTCTGAGTATGGTAAAAAGATTTTGTGATATGCAAAAGATAAAACTTAATTTTAAATCGACTCCAAATATCGGCACAACAGTGCTACTAGATTTTAAGGAAAATGAATGCAGGTAGAAAACCTCCTTGTTTATGCAGAAAATGCACTGGATTATGGTGTAATGGGAACTTTGGTACTGATGAGTATCGTAACACTATGGCTTTTTATAGAGAGGATGATGTTTTACAAAAGTGTACGCACAGATGATTACACACACAGAGATACTTTGGAGATGGACTTGACCGACAACATCGGTGTTATCAGTGCTATTGGTTCCAATGCACCCTATGTTGGACTTCTTGGTACTGTTATCGGGATCATGCTTACATTTTATACCATGGGTGATGCCGGTGCGGTTGATGCCAAAAAGATCATGGTCGGACTCGCTCTTGCACTCAAAGCAACAGCTATGGGGCTTATAGTCGCTATGCCGGCAATCGTTGCATACACAATACTTTTACGTAAAGTTGAAAAACTACTGACAAAGTACGATGTAGCACAAGACACCAAACAAGAGAGCTAGATCATAATGGGAAAATGCCACAAACATAGAAAACGCTTTGATGAGATCAATGTTATCCCTTTTATCGATATCATGCTTGTTCTTCTGGTGATGGTGCTCACCACGGCGACATTTATCAAACAAGGGGTTATCCCGGTCGAGTTGCCACATGCAAAAGCAGCAACAAAAGAAGATATTAAAAAAGAGATCACCGTTTATGTAGATGCCAAAGGTGCAATGTTTTTTGAAAAAGAAAAAGTTAATTTAAAAACCCTAGAGGAGAAACTCTCCAAACTCTCCAAAGAGCAGATTGTCGTTCTCAGAAGTGACAAAGAGTCAAAATTTCAAGATTTTGTAAGTGTTATGGATATTTTAAAACGTCTTAAACATGAGCAACTCTATATTGTCACCAAAGAGGAACACTAGTACCCGGTTTTCATAAGTTGAAATCTTTTTGTAGTGTTTGTCTCCACATTTCTTTGTGGCGTATTCTCACTCTCTTTAGTGAGGTTTACTTCTGAATTGAACTTTTTTTTCTCCATATTTTCAACATCATGAAAAAGCGTGCTTGCTATGAAAAAAAGTATCATAATAACGACGACGCTGACATACAGAAGTATGTAGTTTTTAATATGTCCTGATTCAAAAGGGTTTTGCATAGTCTCTCTTTATTTTTTTGCAATTATATACAAAAAAAACAACTTTAACTCGTTAAGTTGTAATAACGTGCATTTTCAGGTTTTCCATAATAATACCCCTGAAGAAGATCAACGCCCATTTCACTCACAGCTTTGGCGATATCACCATCACTTACATACTCTGCTATGGTTTTAATGTTATTTTGTTTTGCATACTCCACAAGGATCTTAAGTATAAGCTTTGAATTATCATCATGAAGTATATTACTAACGATGGAGCCATCTATCTTGATAAAATCAGCCTTAAACTTAGTCAGATGTGCAAAGTTGGAATAACCGGTTCCAAAGTCATCTATGGCGATAAGGCAACCATAACTTTTCACCATATCGATAAAGTTCTCTAACACACTATAGTCCTCTATCTCTTCTGATTCTAAGATCTCAAAAGTAATAGTAGCCCCTTTGTGCATTTTGAGTCTGTTTTGTATATAGTTCAAAAGTTCAGATGAACTGATATTTTCGTAGGTGAGATTTATGGTTATCTCTTCACCTGAAGCGTTTGAGACGGCAAATATCTTCTGTATCATCTGCCGTGTAAAGTTCTCAAAGAAGCTGCTTTTCTCTGCTATGCTCAAAAAGTTCTCAACGGCTATGATATTATCTTCCCTATCCCGTATACGCGCCAAAGCTTCATACTTAAGTACTTTGTGTGTTTTTGCATCAACGATAGGTTGAAAAAACGGCTCTATTCTGTTGTTTATAAGTGCATCTTTAAAATTGTTGAATTTTTTCAGATTCTCTTTGTGCTGCTCTTTTGTGTTGATGGTATCGTTGTAGATAAAAAATCTGTTCTTTCGTTTCTTCGCCTCTTTTAAAGCAAGAGATGCTTTGCTTAAAAGGTCATTCACCCCATACGAGATACTGATATTGAAAGTAACTATAATATCCTTGACAATGAAGCTGTCTTCACATAAAAATGTAAACTCCACAAGTGTTTTGTACTTTTCAAAAAGTTTTGTATCATCAACAACTATAAGATACCTGTCAGAGTCCAATTTATAAAGTTCTACATTTTCATTGACTATATAACTTTGAAGTTTTTGGGAAAGCTCTGCCAGTATAGTGTCGCCAATATCTTCACCATAGAGCTCATTTATCAAAGAAAAATCTTTCACATCTAGAAGTATAACCATAAGTTCTTTGGTATTGGCGCTAAGTCTTTCGTTGAGTTTTTGTCTGTTTGGAAGTTGTGTCAAAGGATCGGTTGAGTAGAGTTTGAGTAGTTTTTTACTCTCTAGCAGTTCTGTAATATCTTGTCTTATCGATATATACTCCAGTATTTTCCCATCCTCATTTTTAATAGGGTAAATCAAAGAGTTCACGTAGTAGTAGCCGCCATCTTTTTTTCTATTTTTTAAAACTCCATGCCAACTGCCGCCGTTTGCTATGGTATGCCAAAGTTCTTGAAACACCTCTTTGTGTGTTTGGGGATCCTTTATGATAGAGTGGTTCTTTCCTAGAAGTTCTTCTCTTGTATAACCGGTGATTTCACAAAACTTATCATTGACATAAGTGATCCGACCCTTGGTATCGGCTTTGGAAAATATACTACTTTTATCAACCGCATCTTTATACTGAGCAAGTACTGTTTCTGATTCCACTTCAACCACCTCAAAAAAATATAGCATTAGTATAGCATTAAAACTAAAAATTTATTTTAATTGGTGATAATATAATCTCAAAATATTATTTCTTGAAGAATAGGTCAGCGATAAACG
>JALUKO010000325.1 GCA_027056525.1 Helicobacteraceae bacterium
GATATATTTGGTGGATTTAAAAAAGAGATACAGATTATAATAGACAAAGAGAAGCTTGACCGTTACAACTTAGATATCTCTAATGTAATAGCAAAGCTAAAAGCTAATGATGATGATTTTGCCATAGGTTTTATAACAAATCAAAAAAGTCGCTATCTATTAAAATCTTTAGGGAAGCGTGAAACAATCTCTAAGCTTAAAGGTATCTCTATTACTCAAGATATCATGTTAAGTGACGTAGCAAAAGTATATTTTGGTCACTATGAAAACTCAGCTGAGTACTTCGGAAATGGTAAAGCTTCTATAGCACTAGCTGTACAAAGAGCTGAGAGTGCAGATGTAATAAAAAGTATAGATTTAGTACAAGAGGAGATAGATAAACTTAAAAAGAAATATCAAAACATAAACTTTGAGATAACTGATACTCAAAAAGATACTATCGCACAGAGTACAACAAATATGTTTGAATCACTTCGTGATGCTATTATTATGTCCACTATCGTTATATTTTTCTTTCTTGCATCATTTCGTCAAGTACTAGTTGTTTTAGTAACAATACCTTTAGTTTATGCAACAACTATAGCCCTTATGTGGATTGTAGGGATAGAGTTTGATGTTGTAACTCTAACTGCCATAATTTTAGCACTTGGTCTACTCTTGGATGACGCAGTAGTTGTAATGGAAAACATAGAACGACACTACAGGGAACTGCATGATGAGATACATCATGCAGTTTATGCTGGAACAAAAGAGATAATGTTTGCTGACCTTTCTGGAACAATTACAACAATGATAGCACTTTCACCTATGTTATTTGTAGGTGGGTATCCTCAAACTGTATTTCAACCACTAGTTGGAACACTTATGCTAGCACTTGGAGCATCATACTTAATCTCAATCACAGCAGTACCCCTTATATCTTTAAAAGTTTTAAGCATTAAAAAACCATGGATTATGAAAAGTGAAGCATTTTTTGAAAAGATAACTGGCCGTTTTTCTAGAGCTATCGCTACATTCTTCCATAACGCAGTAACATTAGCACTAAGAAGTAAATTAGCAGCTGCTTCTTACATCATAATACTTCTATTTTTATTTATAACAAGTGTTAAAGGTGTTATGCCAATAGTTGGTCAAGAGCTTATGCCACCAATGGATACAGGGGCTGTAAAAATCAATATCACTGTTGATCCAAACCTCCCTATCGACGAAACTCAAAAAGTTGTTCAAAAAGCAAATAGTATCATTAAGAAACATGGAGAGCTTCTTTACCTTTCAAGTGCGATAGGTAGTGAAGCAGGTATAGTAAGTATAGGTAGTGGTAGCGGTATAGACCATATAGCTATCACAGCTACATATGTGGATAGATATAAAAGAAGTGAAACTATTTGGGAGATTGAGAGAAAACTACGTAAAGAGCTTAATATGATAGAGAATGTATTTAGTGTAGATGTAGTAGATTATGGAGCTACTGCTCTTGCTAGTATACGTGCAAATATTGATGTAACATTATACAGTGATGACCTAGAAAAACTACAAATAGCAGGAGATGTAGTAGAAGAGGCTATGAAAGAAACAGGAGGTATAGTTTCTGTTTCAAAAACATGGGCGAACAATAAAAGTATCTACCAACTCAAGATAGATGAAAAAAGAGCTGCACATTATGGTCTTACTAATGCAGAGATATCAAGACAGTTACAAATATTTACTCGTGGTGTAAAAGTAGCATCTTTTTATCTAAAAAACTCATCTGATTTCAAGATACGTGTATGGGTTGATGAACAAAATAGAAACTCATTAAACGATTTTAAAGAGTTTCTACTTAGCACTCCAAAAGGTAAAGTTCCATTAATGGCAGTAGCAAAGGTACAAAAGGTAAAAGAGCCTTCCCTTATAACACGAGAGGGTCTTAACTACACTCTTAATATTTATGGCTTTAGAGAAAAAGCTGCCATTTCACATATAATGAGTAATTTTGAAAAAGCATTTGCTGGAAAAAAATTACCTGAGGGTGTAGAGATGGAACAAACTGGGGATATCAAACAGTTTAAAAGTTCTGCTTCCCGTATGGTAGGGGCTATTGGCTTTGCAGTAATATTAATACTTTTTACATTAATAGCACTTTTTAACTCTATAAAAA
>JALUKO010000326.1 GCA_027056525.1 Helicobacteraceae bacterium
GATATAGATATAACCAAGCCCTATTCAGAGCTTGAATCTCATCAACAAAAAGCGATACTTCACGGAAATATAGGTGAGGTTGAGTTCTTATGGAAAAAACACAAGGTAAAACGTATCTGGCCGGGTATCATCCGCATCGCATACGATATGTTTAAAGATGAAAAAGAGCTCGCTGATTATATGAGTGAAAAGGTGTGTGATGTTTGTGGAGGACACAGACTCAAACGTGAGTCTCTAGCCGTACAGGTCGCACAGAAAAAAATTCCGGAACTTTTAGATATGCCAATAGCAAAAACATATGACTTTTTTGCAAATGAGAGTAACTTTGAGTACCTCGACAAGCAACAAGAGCAGATCGCCGCGCCGATACTTAATGAGATTCGTGAACGTCTCTATTTTTTGTATGATGTTGGGCTTGGCTATATAACCCTAGGGCGTGATGCTCGTAGTATCTCAGGTGGTGAAGCACAACGCATACGGATAGCTTCTCAAATAGGAAGCGGATTGACAGGGGTTATGTATGTGCTTGATGAACCGAGTATCGGTTTACATGAGAGAGATACACTTAAGTTGATACGCACACTTAGAAATTTACAGGAAAAAGGCAACTCTGTCATAGTTGTTGAACATGATAAAGAGACCATAGAAAATGCTGATTTTATTGTCGATATTGGAAGTGGAGCAGGGAAGTTTGGTGGAGAGGTTGTCTTTAGCGGAACACTTGCAAAACTTAAAAAAGCCAAAACATTGACAGCTGATTATCTGTATGGTAAAAAGAAAATTGAGTATTTTTACAGACGTGGACAAGAGAAGTGGATTGAGATAAAAAATGTTACACTCAACAACATCAATAATCTGAGTGCCAAAATTCCACTCAATAATTTTGTGTGTATCACAGGGGTGAGTGGAAGCGGTAAAAGTTCACTGATGCTGCAGACGCTTTTGCCGACTGCACGTGAGCTTTTAAATCATGCAAGAAAGGTCAACAAGGTCGCAGGTGTAGAGATAACAGGACTGGAAAATGTTGATAAGGTGATCTACCTTGATCAAAGCCCGATAGGGCGTACTCCTAGAAGTAATCCCGCAACCTATACCGGTGTTATGGATGAGATAAGAAACCTTTTTTCCCAGACAAAAGAGAGCCAGATTCGTGGCTATACTGCGTCACGCTTCTCATTTAACGTCAAAGGTGGGCGTTGTGAGAAGTGCCAGGGTGAGGGTGAGATAAAAATAGAGATGCACTTTTTGCCCGATATTATGGTGAAGTGTGACTCTTGTAAAGGTCGCAGGTACAATGATCAGACTTTGGAAGTGTACTACAAAGGAAAAACCATCTCTGATGTACTACATATGTCTGTAGATGAAGCATATGAGTTTTTTAAACCTATACCTAAGATACACCAAAAAATGAAAACGCTTGTCGATGTCGGTCTTGGTTACATCACACTTGGGCAAAATGCGGTTACGCTCTCAGGCGGTGAAGCCCAGCGTATAAAACTCTCAAAAGAGTTAAGCCGTAAAGATACCGGAAAAACACTCTACATACTTGATGAACCTACAACAGGTTTGCATTTTGCAGATGTGGATCGCTTGACAAATGTACTGCACAAGTTTGTAGAACTTGGAAACTCTGTGCTTATTATTGAGCATAATCTTGATATGATTAAAAATGCTGACTATATTTTAGATATGGGTCCAGAAGGTGGTAGTGGCGGAGGCCTGATTATAGCTGAGGGCAGTCCGGAAAAACTGGCAGATACACATGAAAAAACCGGCTCATATACGGGAGAGTATCTTAAAAAAGAGCTTGCCTTACATAAAGATGTAAAAAACTAAAAGGAACACTAATCATGAAGAACAAGTTTTTAGAAGCGATGGATTTTAGACATGCGTGTAAAATATTTGATGAGAGTAAAAAAATATCTGATGAAGAGATAAGGTTCATTGTAGAGATGGGACGAAAATCTCCATCTTCTTTTGGTATGGAACCTTGGAAGTTCTTAGTTATAACTAACGAAGAACTCAAAAAAAAGCTGAGACCTTTTTGTTGGGATCAGGTGCAGATAACTTCATGTTCGCATCTTGTTGTGATCTTGGCTGCCATAGAGGCTGTTAAACCGGAATCAGGTGAAGTTTTAAAAAAATTCTCAAGAAGAGAGATGCCAAAAGAGCAACTTGATTTTTATATGCAGCTTTATACAAACCATTTGCAAGACACTCTAAGTTCTGATGAGAAAATATATGCGTGGACATCAAAACAAACGTATATAGCACTTGCCAACATGATGACGGGAGCTGCCTATCTACACATCGATTCATGCCCTATTGAAGGGTTTGAGAAGAGTAAGGTTGAAGAGATTCTAAATATTGATACTAAGCAATATCAACTCTCTGTTATAGTTCCTTTTGGATATAGACTCCATGAACGCTCACAACAGTTAAGATCACCTTATGAAGATGTGGTGGAATACATTTGCTAATAGATTGTAAAAAAATTTTAGTATAATTTCAGAAAAAATATAAAAGGTTCTCAATGGCAACATATGTTTTTGGTCATACAAATCCGGACAGCGACTCGATTATAGGGGCTATCTCTCTTTCGTACCTAAAAAATCAACTTGGTGAAGAGTGCATCCCGACACGTCAGGGTGACATCTCTGCTGAAACACAGTTTATACTTGATAGATTTAATTATACAGACAAAGCACCTGAACTTAAAACTTCTGTAGCAGGTGAGTCTGTTTATCTGATCGATTTTTCTGATAAAGCGCAAGCTCCAAAAGATATAGAAGAAGCAACGATTCTTGGGATAGTAGATCATCATAAACTTGGTGATCTCACAACAGATACACCTTTGGAGTGTTGGATTAGACCTATAGGATGTTCTAACACCGTGGTTAAGCAGATGTTTGACTTTTATAATGTTGAGATACCAAAAGATATCGCAGGGATGATGATGTGTGCTATTTTAAGTGACACGGTGATCTTTCGTTCGCCAACATGCACAAAAGAAGATACAAAAGCGGTAAAAGAGCTTAGCGAGATCTGTGGGATTGAAGATTATAAACAACTTGCTATGGATATGTTTATAGCAAAATCTGCCGTAGAGGGTGCGAGTGCGCGCGAGCTCAATACACGTGATTATAAAGAGTTCGATATGAATGGCGTTAAAGTTGGTATAGGGCAATTGGAGATGGTTGATATATCAGTTTTAGAGCCTCGTATTGAGGAGCTTATGGCAGATATGCAAAAGATGAAAGAGGAGGGTGGACTTCATACTGTGCTGATTCTTCTGACGGATATTATCAAAGAGGGCTCACAACTTCTAGTTGCAAGTGACGATGAGAGTAAAATAGAGGCAGCTTTTGGTAAAAGTCTTGAAAATTCTCAAGCGTGGCTTGATGGGGTTCTTAGTCGTAAAAAACAGGTTGTTCCGTTTGTACAGCCACAGTTTAAGTAGGCTTTTGCCTACTCAGTGTAGAGATAACGTTTTATCTTCTTTGTAGGTGTTTTTACAAAAGGCTCTATTTGTTCTACAAACTTTATGATCTTTGAGTATGCAGCGAGTTTGTCATTGACTTCTATTCGCATACTCTCAAGTAGTTCTTCTATCTTTTGTCTTACTTCACTGTCTGGGGTATTGTGTCCTTTAAACATTTTGTCTATAAGCTCATAATCTAAGTGAATTCTGGCTATAAGTTTTCCTTCGAGTTCAAGTACAAGAGAATCGGCAACGCTTTCATGTTGGTTTATGAGAGATTCTATCTGTTCAGGGTATATATTTTCACCGGCAGGCCCTAGTATCATGTTCTTACTTCGACCACTTATAAAAATATACCCATCCTCATCAAGATAACCAAGATCTCCTGTAAGAAACCAGCCATCTTCCATAACCTCTTCATTTTGTTTCTCATTTTTATAATACCCAAGCATAACACTCGGTGATCTTACAATGATCTCACCTTCGCCTGTTTTTGGGTCCGGATCTTTGATCTTGACTTCAACGCCAACCATTGGCAATCCCGTAGAGCCTACTTTTATCGGTTCCCCTATTCTTGTGCCGGCGATGAGCGGAGAGGTCTCTGTGAGACCATAACCTACAATATATGGAAACTCTGCTTCTTTTAGGAACTCCTCTACATAGCGTGAGAGAGGTGCTCCACCTATGCCAAAGAAACGGATTCTGCCACCAAAGGTCTCTATGAGTTTTTTTCCGGCGATCTTGTTAAGTTGTTTTCTGAAAAAAGCAATACTATAAATCATCCTCATAACAAATGAGCCAGTAAATTTAGGCAAGATCTTGTTCTTGTAAATTTTTTCTATGATAAGAGGAACACTAAGCATCATAGTTGGTTTGACCTCTGCAAATGCTTTTATAAGAACATTTGGTGTGGGTGTTTTGCTGATATACACAACACTTGCACCATGCAAAATAGGCACTATCATACCAACAGTACACTCAAATGTGTGAGCAAGCGGTAAGATAGATAAAAAAACATCTTCGGGGAGGATACTGATGTTTTTATAGGCGCTCATTGAGTTAGTGACAAGATTCTTATGAGAAAGCATCACACCTTTTGAATGACCCGTTGTTCCAGAAGTGTATAGCAGCGCAGCAATATCGTCTTCTTCCGGTTTAGGGAGCTCTTTGGAAGCGATTTTTTGTTTGATTTTTGACATATAACTTTGGTTTGTCAGCTCATCTACAAGTGTAAAATCATCAAGCTTTACAACAAAGTTGAGGTTGGAGTCTTCCATCTCTTCTATAGTTTGCAGATGCTTCTTGGAAACAAAGATCGCTTTTGCTTCTGAGTGTCCAATGATATGGTGTACATCAGAAGAGTTAAAGTCTGGAAGTATAGGGACTATAACTGCACCAAAATAGGTCACTGCAAAGTAAGCAACTGCCCAGTTTGGCATGTTCTCGCTCAGAAGTGCGACCTTGTCACCTTTTGAAATGCCGTTTTCTCGCAAAACTTCGATCATCTCTTTGATCTTCGCACCAAAAGCTTCATAGCTGAGAGCCTCTTGCGATATGAAAGATAAAACATCTTTTTTTCCATAAAGTTTTACAGAGCGCTCAAGCAGGCTTGGAAGTGTAAAGTTATCTAAATTATCATAAGGGTAAGTCATATATAATCTCTTATTTTAGATTTGTAAAGTATTATTATACATATAAAATCTATATTTTGTATGTACCCTGTGTTAAAAAGGTTAAAAATTGAGTAGAAGAAACAAAAATAAACATAGTAATGTCAAGAGAGACACGATAACTTTTACTGAAAAAGATTTTTTGCCTACAACAAAAGAGGAGATGGATGCTCTTGGTTGGGAGCAGTGTGATGTGATTCTCGTTAGTGGTGATGCTTATATAGATTCCCCTTTTATCGGGGTGGCTATGGTTGGGCGTATGCTTGAGAAAATGGGTTACAAGGTCGGTATGATAGGTCAACCAGATATCCATAGTGACGTTGATATAAAACGATTGGGTGAGCCTCGTTTGTACTGGGGCGTGAGTGGTGGTAGTGTTGATTCTATGGTGAGTAACTACACCGCAACAAAGAAGTTTCGTAACTCTGATGATTATACTCCAGGTGGAAAGAATAACAAACGACCCGATAGAGCTGTACTTGTTTATACCAATTTGATTCGGCGTTATTTTAAAAATACAGTTCCCATAGTTCTTGGGGGCATAGAAGCTTCACTTCGCCGTGTGACACACTATGACTACTGGTCAAACAAACTGAAAAAACCGATACTTTTTGACTCAAAAGCAGACGTGATGATCTACGGTATGGGGGAGATTGCACTTGAGCAGCTTACCCGTGCCATAGATGAGGGGCGTGACTACAAAGATATTCGCGGGCTTTGTTATATTGCAAAAGAGCCTGTATATGAGTATATACAACTTCCCTCTCATCAGGAGTGCTTAGATGAGAAAGAGAAGTATATAGACCTTTTTGATGCTTTTTATGATAACAATGATCCCATCTCAGCAAATGGACTGTGTCAGCCGGTAGACAGCCGTTATCTGATTCAAAATCCACCGTGTGATTATCTCAACGAAGATGAGATGGATGCAAACTCAAAACTCCCCTTTACTCGTGAGCTTCATCCATATTATGCAAAAGATGGTAAGGTGCAATGCCTTGAGACCATTAAGTTCTCTATCATGACACACCATGGATGTTGGGGTGAATGTAACTTTTGTGCCATTGGAGTGCATCAGGGGCGAACCATAAGAACAAGAAGTGAGAAAAATATTCTTGAGGAAGCAAAAGAGTTTAACAAGTACAAGGACTATAAAGGGATCATCTCTGATGTAGGTGGACCAACTGCCAATATGTACGGCTATGAGTGTGGTAAAAAACTTAAACTTGGTACCTGTGATCATCAGCGTTGTGTCGATGCGACCCATTTATGTAAAACAATGAAGGTCGATCATGGAAGAAACATCAACCTGCTTCGCCAAGTAAGGCAGGTAGAAGGTGTTAGAAAAGCTTTTGTGGCTTCTGGTGTGCGGTATGATTTGATTACAGAAGATAAGCAGCATGGGTACGAATACCTCAAAGAGATGGTGAAGCACCATATATCCGGGCAGATGAAAGTAGCCCCTGAACATACGCAGCAGCATGTTTTGGAGTTGATGGGAAAACCGGGTAAACAAACTCTGGTTGATTTTAAAAAACTTTATGACAAGTTAAACAAAGAAGAGGGGAAGAATCAGTTCCTTACCTACTACCTTATAGCAGCACATCCGGGGTGTGAAGAGAAAGATATGCATGAGCTAAAACGCTTTACAAAAGAGGAGTTGCAGATGAATCCTGAGCAGGCTCAGGTATTTACACCAACACCAAGTACTTACTCAGCAGTTATGTACTACACGGAGATGGATCCAAAAACTCGTAAAAAGATCTTTGTAGAGAAAGATACAAAAAGAAAAGAGAAACAAAAGCAGATCGTTGTGAAAAAAGAGTGTTTCAAAAGTGGGTTTGCATCCTAATGCAATACTTGATATAATTGTTTTTTATAAAAGGAATTTTTGATGTATAAATTTGTTGGTATATTTTTGGCTGGGTTTATAGTGTTATTTTCAGGGTGTGCAGGAGTCGCAAATAATTTATATAAGTTCGATTATATATCGCTTGATTTCATTAGTGATATAGATAATGAAGTTTC
>JALUKO010000327.1 GCA_027056525.1 Helicobacteraceae bacterium
ACTGAGCGGACCATGTGTAATTGAGAGTGAAGAGAATATTTTTAAGATAGCCAAAGCACTTGAGATATACCAAAAAGATGAGAGTATAGATTTTTATTTTAAAGCAAGTTTTGACAAAGCCAACCGTACCTCTTTGGAGTCTTTTCGTGGACTTGGCATGCAAGAGGGCCTGAGAATACTTCAAAAAGTCAAAGATGATTTTGGTTACAAGATCGTTACAGACGTTCATGAATCATGTCAGGTTGCCGAGGTTGCCGAGGTTGTTGATATGCTGCAGATACCTGCTTTTTTGTGTCGTCAAACCGATCTTTTGGTGGCGTGTGCACAAACCGAGTGTAAGATCAACATCAAAAAAGGGCAGTTTTTAAGTGGGGATGCTATGAAGTATCCGCTTCTTAAAGTGCTTCAAACGCGTGGATGTTCAGAAGCAAGCTATGAAAATGCACTTCGCCACGGGGTGTATCTGTGTGAGCGTGGGAACTCTTTTGGGTATGGCAATATGGTTGTAGATATGAGAAACCTTGTGATTATGAGAAAATATGCACCGGTGATCTTTGATGCAACACACTCCGTACAGATGCCAACTGCAGAAAATGGCAAAACAGGAGGGGACAGCTCTATGGTTCCCTACTTGGCGCGTGGAGCCGCTGCCATAGGGGTGGACGGTTTTTTCTTTGAGACACATTTTGATCCTGCCATTGCGCTTTCAGACGGTCCAAATATGATAAAACTCGAAGAGTTAAACAAGCTTATACACACAATAAAAACAATACAGGAGATAAACTAATGAATCTAATAGAGGGTAAATTAAAAGTTGTAAACGGCAAAAAAATAGCGATCGTGAGTACAAGATGGAACCATTTTATCGTTGATAGACTTGTAGAGGGTGCAAAAGATGCGTTTGAGCGTCACGGCGGTAACTCAGAAGATCTGACACATGTTTTGCTTCCGGGTGCATTTGAGCTTCCGATGGTTGTGGACAAACTGCTCTCGAGTGGAAAGTATGATGCCATCTGTGCTCTTGGTGCAGTGATCCGTGGAGCTACTCCCCATTTTGATTATGTTGCAGCGGAAGCAACAAAAGGGATCGCAACTATGAGCTTAAAATACCAAAAACCTGTGTCGTTTGGACTTTTAACTACCGATACTATTGAGCAGGCTATAGAGCGTGCAGGAACAAAAGCAGGTAACAAAGGCTTTGAAGCGATGACAACAGTGATCGAGATGCTCGATCTTTACGAGGAACTCTAATGGCAACAAGACATCATGCAAGAATGGCAGTAGTAAGTTTACTTTATGCGTATGATCTGGGCAATGGAAACATAGCACAACATACAAATGAGATACTTGAAGAGAAAAAGATTCGTAACAAGCAAAAAGATTTCGCACTTTCACTTTTTGACGGCGTTATGCAAAACCTCGAAGCTATTGACAAAGCGATCATAGAGCACTTAAAAGAGTGGGATTTTGCAAGACTCGGAAGCATAGAGCGTGCGACACTCCGACTTGCAACCTATGAGATTCTTTTTGGAGATCTTGACTCCGCGGTAGTGATTAACGAAGCGGTGGAGATAACCAAAGCATTTGGAACAGAACAATCACCGAAGTTTATCAACGGTGTGCTTGATGCTATTTCAAAAGATAAAATAAAGTAGTGCATATGAGAAGATACGCTTTTATAGCCCTTGTTTTTTTGTTTACATGCTCAATCCTTGAAGCAAACGAGTGTATCGTATGTCACAAAGGGATAGAAGATATTAGAGACAAAGACTCAGGTATGATGAAAGCGATACTCAAAGTTGCTGCAAAAGCGGGATATGCCGGCAATGACTGTATAGTGTGTCACGGTGGTAACCCTCAAGCGAAAAAGAAAGATAAAGCACATTCTGGAACAGTTGAGTATTTTAAAAACAACAAGGGTCCAAAAGAGTTTTATGTAGCTCCAGGAAGTACATGGATCAATGAAAACACCTGTGGGATGTGTCATGAAAATCAGATCAAAGCACAGATGAACTCTTTGATGATGACCGAACAGGGAAAAATTCAAGGGGCACTATGGAGCTTTGGAGGGAAAAACGGCTATAACCATGATGTGGGTAACTATGTCACCAAAAATCCAAAAGATCCCCAT
>JALUKO010000328.1 GCA_027056525.1 Helicobacteraceae bacterium
GGATAAATGGCTCAAACCCATAGGATTTACACTCTTTTTCGGCTCCACTGTTTTAATGATAGCGATGCCGTTTTTACCTGAGTTTTTGGTCTCAGCCGTAGGTGGAGCAAAAAGGTGGATCAAGATTTTTGGCTTTTCTTTAGCACCTGTAGAGTTTTTTAAGGTGGGTTTTGTTTATTTTTTGGCGTGGAGCTTTTCACGAAAATTTGGTCATCACGACGGTATGGGTTTGAAAAATGAGTTTATACGTTTTGCACCGTATGGCGTTGTTTTTATAGGCGCGATGTTTGTTATTGCATTTGTGCAAAATGATCTTGGTCAGGTGGTGGTCTTAGGCTTGACCCTCCTTTTTATGCTGATGTTTGCAGGGAGCAGTTTTAGGTTCTTTTTTAGTATTTTGTCCGTTGCATTTATGTTTTTTCTGTTTTTTATTTTGACTGCAGAGCACAGGATACTCCGTATAAAGTCATGGTGGGCTTTGGCACAAAACAGCGTACTTGAACTTTTTCCTGAATCTATTGCAAGTCAGCTCAGGGTTCCCACAGAAGTGGAGCCTTACCAGATAGGGCACTCTCTCAATGCCATTCATAATGGCGGGCTTTTTGGAACAGGTCTGGCAAACGGCACTTTCAAGCTTGGTTTTTTAAGCGAGGTGCATACCGATTTTGTTTTGGCAGGACTCGCTGAAGAGTTTGGTTTTGTGGGTGTGCTGTTTGTTGTTTTTATATTTATGTGGCTTTTGCAGAGAATATTTAAGATCGCTAACCGCTCAACAGATTCAACGATGTATCTCTTTAGTATCGGTGTAGGGCTTTTACTCTCTTTTGCATTTTTGGTCAATGCGTACGGGATTAGTGGAATTACTCCCATTAAAGGGATAAGTGTGCCATTTTTAAGTTATGGCGGTTCAGCGATACTTGCAGCATCCTTTGGTGTGGGTATGGTGCTTATGGCTTCTAAAAAAGCAAAAATGGACTAGGTGGCAGAGTATGAAAATGTGCATAACCGGTGGTGGAACAGGTGGTCATCTTATGATAGCCAGAGCTTTGGCAGAAGCAGCGGTTTCTCTTGGGCATGAGGTGATATTTATAGGCTCGATCAGTGGGCAGGACCAAAAATACTTTGCAGATGATCCACTGTTTACACACGCCTATTTTTTGCAAACAACAGGGGTAGTCAACCAAAAAGGCTTGAAAAAAATCCAGGCACTTTGTAAAGTTTTCTTGGCATTTTTGAAATCAAGAAAAATACTTCAAGAGCACAATATAGAAGCGACATACAGCGTAGGCGGTTTTTCAGCTGCTCCCGCGGCATTTGCGACACTGAGTAAAAAACTTCCACTGTTCATACATGAACAAAATGCGGTTGAGGGAAGGCTCAATGCTCTTTTAAAACCTTATGCTACACGCTTTATTTCGGCTTATGATGAAAGTTCTATGATCAAAGGTTACCCCGTCGAGAAAGTATTTTTTGAAAAGGCTCGTGTTCGAGAGGAATTAAAGAGCATCATTTTCCTTGGAGGATCCCAAGGGGCAAAAGCGATTAACGATTTGGCTTTGGGGATCTATGATCATTTAGATGCAAGGGGAATTAAGATTATTCATCAAGCGGGTGAAAGAGATTTTCACAGAGTGCAAAAGGAGTATGAAAAACTTGGTGCCGAGGTGGAGCTTTATGGCTTTAGCGAGGATCTTGCTTCTCTTGTATCACGGGCTGATCTCGCGGTGAGCCGTTCGGGAGCGAGTACCTTATGGGAGTTGTGTGCAAATGGCCTGCCGGCATTTTTTGTGCCATACCCTTTTGCAGCGGGAGATCATCAGTTTTACAATGCCAAATTCATTGTAGATGAAAACCTCGGGTGGTGTGCACGAGAGAGTGAAGAGCTCACAACCAAGCTTCTTTTAGTGTTAGATGAAAATCTCAAGAACAGAAGCGAAGCACTTTTAAAATATGCTAAAAAAGATGTAGCTATACAAATGATACAGGATGTTGAGGATGCGATACAATGATTAAAGAACTGGCACAGGATCTCGTCGATCTTATTTTTGACTGGGGTTATTTGGGGATATTTTTACTGATGACGATAGAGAGTTCTTTTATCCCCTTTCCAAGCGAGATAGTTTTGGTGCCGGCTGGTTATTTGGCGTCACAGGGGCAGATGAATGTGGTGTTGATTATGTTAAGCGGAGTGGGTGGTTCCCTTGTCGGGGCACTGATAAATTACTACCTCGCATACAAGCTTGGAAGAAAGCTGCTCAAGAGATATGGTAAATATTTTTTCATCAAAGAGGATGCCCTTGCTAAAATGGACGGATTTTTTGAGAAGCACGGTCATATATCTACCTTTACGGGCAGACTTATTCCGGGTATCAGACAACTTATCTCTATACCGGCGGGGCTTGCCCATATGAATTTGGCTGTTTTTTCGTTTTACACAGCATTGGGAGCCGGCATCTGGGCGATGATACTTGTGTTGCTCGGTTATTTTATCGGGGAAAATCAGGAACTTATCGATGCCTATCTCAAACAGATACTTGGAGTTGTTTTGTTGCTTCTTGTGTTGCTTGGAATGTGGTATTATAAATATCAAAAAAATAAAATTATAGATTAAAGGAGAAAATATGATAGATGTAGGTGAGAGAGCACCCGATTTTTGTTTACCAAATCAAGATGATGTAGAGATATGTTTGCGTGATTTGAAAGGAAAGTGGGTTGTTTTATACTTTTACCCAAGAGACAATACTCCAGGGTGTACAACAGAGGCGTGTGATTTTACACAGGCATTACCCGACTTCTCAGATCTCAATGCGGTCATACTCGGTGTCAGTGCAGACTCGACAAAAAAACATCGTAACTTTATAGAGAAAAAAGAGCTTGCCATCACGCTTTTGAGTGATGAGAGCACAGAGATGATGCAGGAGTATGGTGTATGGCAACTTAAGAAAAACTATGGTAAAGAGTATATGGGGATAGTTCGCACGACATATATTATAGACCCTGATGGCGTTGTCAAAGCAGTATTTGCCAAAGTAAGAGTGAAAGAGCATGTTATCAAGGTGAAAGAAAAACTTCAAGAACTGCAAAATTCATAAACAAGTTTGATTTAAAATATTTTTGGGTATAATTCGCGGATTTTTCTTCTGCATAGACTCAAGAAAACATTCACAGATTATGTCAAAAGCTAGTGCAACTTTCTTTTTTAAGGGATGTTTGTCCGACATACTCGAAGCCAACTAGTAAATTTCTGGCTGAAACAAGCCTTTAAGGATTACCTATGGTAACTATGAAAGACCTTTTAGAATGTGGTGTACACTTCGGACACCAAACTCGTCGTTGGAACCCAAAAATGAAAAAGTATATCTTTGGTGTTCGTAAAAATATCTATATTATCGATTTACAAAAAACTCTTCGTTACTTCCGTAACACATACCAAATTGTTATGGATGCAGCTGCTGAGGGGCAAACTGTACTTTTCGTCGGTACTAAAAAACAAGCGCGTAACTCTGTAAAAGAAGCTGCAATTGCATGTGGTATGCCATATGTTGAAAACAGATGGTTAGGTGGTATGCTTACTAACTTCCCAACTATTCAAAAATCTATCCGTAAACTTGACGTTATTACTGAGATGCAAGAAAACGGTCAAATCGATCTTTTAACGAAAAAAGAAGCATTGATGCTTTCAAGAAAAAAAGAGAAACTTGAGTCATACTTCGGTGGTATCCGTAATATGAAAAAACTTCCGGATATGCTTTTTGTTGTTGATGCAGTAAAAGAGCACATCGCTGTTTTAGAAGCAAGATGTCTTGGTATCCCTGTTGTAGCACCACTAGATACAAACTGTGACCCGGATCTTATCACATACCCTATCCCTGGTAATGATGATGCAATCCGTTCTATCCAACTTTTTTGTCGTGAAATGACTGCAGCAATTAACGAAGGAAAAGCACTTCGTGAAGCTCCGGCAGAAGAAGAGGTGGCTGAAGAAGCTCAAACAGAGGAAGCAGCAGTAGAAGAAACTACTAAAGAAGCTCCGGCAACTACAGAGGAAGCATAATTATGGCAGCAGTAACAGCAGCAATGGTTAAGGAGCTACGTCAAGCAACTGACGCTCCTATGATGGATTGTAAAAAGGTTCTTGTTGAAGCTGATGGAGATATGGAAAAAGCAAAAGAGCTTTTAAAAGAGCGTGGAATTGCCAAAGCAGCTAAAAAAGCTGATCGTGTTGCAGCTGAAGGTCTTTGTGGACTAAAAATCGCAGATGATTTCTCTAAAGCTTCTGTAGTGGAAGTAAACTCTGAAACTGACTTCGTTGCTCAAAATGAAGGTTTCCAAAATCTTGTAAAAGATACTGTTGAAGAGATCTATACAAACCAACCTGCAGATGTTGATGCATTTATGGCTTCAGCATTCGGTGAAAAATTTACAGAAGCTGTAACAAAGATCGGTGAAAAAATCGAAGTTCGCCGTTTTGCAACACTTGAAGCTACTGCAGATGAAGCACTCAACGGTTACATTCACTCAAATAACCGTATTGCTGTTATCATAAAAGCAAAATGTGATTCTGATAAAACTGCAGAGGCTATGAGAGAGACTTTAAAGCAAGTTGCTATGCATGCTTCTGCTATGAAACCAACTACTCTCAGCTACAAAGATTTTGATGCTGCATATGTAGAGAGCGAAACTAAAGGTCGCATTGAGGCACTTAAAAAAGAGAACGAAGAGTTAAGCCGTCTTGGTAAACCTCTTAAAAATGTTCCAAAATATATCTCTATGATGCAACTTACAGATGAGGTTATGGCACAAGCTGAAGCTGATATCAAAGCTGAGTTGATCGCAGAGGGTAAACCTGAAAAGATTTTAGACAAGATCATCCCTGGGAAAATCGCACGTTTTATTTTAGATAACACACTACTCGATCAAGAGCAAGCGCTTTTAGATCAACAATATGTTTTAGATGATAAATTGACTGTTGCTCAAGCAGTTGAAGCAGCAGCTAAAAAACTTGGCGGTACGGCTGAGATCGTTGAGTTCGTTCGCCTTGAAGTTGGTGAAGGGATCGAGAAAAAAGAAGACGACTTCGCAGCAGAAGTTGCAGCACAAATGGGTTAAGCTTTTAGCTTACCCATACTCTACATAACATAAAAATTATCACTAAAAACATCATTTTTTACATCTAAGTAGAAGTAAGCATGATATAATTTGCAAAATTATAGAAGGCTCTTTTGTGAAAACTAACAAAATCATAGTTATTGGCGGCGGCTATGCCGGACTCAGAGCAGTTGAAAGACTTGCAAAAAACAAAAGCAATGAGATCATTCTTCTAGACAAAAATCCCTACCATTATATGCAGACCGATGTGTATGACCTTATAGCCAACGAGGAAGACTTTGCACAAATAACGGTTGATCTCTTTACGTTTTGCATGGGTTTTGAGGGGAATGTAACTTTTTTCAAACAAGAGGTGACCAACGTAGATTTTGAAAACAAAAAGGTGATTACGCCTATTCAGAGATATAACTATGATTATCTTGTTATTGCAGTGGGTTCAAGAACAAGATTTATGGATAATGTCATTGGTCTTCGAGAACATGCTTATGGTATCAAAGCACTGCATCGTGCCATGTATTTTAAGCAGAAGTTTGAGATGTCTTTATTTAAAAAGGTTGATGAGAGCGGAACATACTGTACCCCTTTGAGCATAATTATTGCGGGTGGTGGATTGAGCGGGGTTGAGATCGCAGCTCAAATGGCCTCTTTTTCACGAGAGTTTTATCAAAGAAACAACTTTATATGTCGCAAGCTCAATATAGTGCTTGTAAATGCAGGCGAGCATATTCTTCAAGGGGTAGATCCCGTATTGGTTAAGCAGTCTGATCAACGACTCAAAGATCTTGAAATTGTTATAAAAAACAAAAGAAAAGTTGTTGAACTGACAAAGACAACGGTCAAGCTTAGTTGTGGAGAAATAATTCCCATGGACTTTATGATCTTTGCAGGGGGTATTGAGCCAAATGGACTTGTGCAAAATCTCGATGTGGCAAAAACACAAAGAGGATATATCAAGACCAATGACTATCTGCAGGTAGAAGCGTATAAAAATGTTTTTGCTTTGGGAGACAGTACAACCATATATTATAATGGTGATCCGGTTGCTCCAACAGCCGATGTAGCAGAACAGATGGCAGAGTTGTGTGCAAAAAACATAGAGGCTCTTATGGTTGGTAAAAATCTTCAAAAACATAACATACACTCGCGAGGGATACTGATAGCACTGGGAAGGGGCTACGCCGTAGCAACAATATTTGGCTTCCATCTCAAAGGATATATGGCATATATCTTTAAAAAAATTATTGAAAGAGTGTATGCAAAAAGATTGGATTATCGTTCTAAGCAAGGGTGTAAGAAAATATTTGATATATGAAATAATCACATATTTTATAATATTTTTTCTTGTTCTGAAACCTTTATCATAAATACTCAAAAATACAATACAATTTTTACTAAATATTAAAATAATTTTCTTTGTGTTACAATGTGTAATACTTTCTTCCAAAGGGGTGTTTTTATGTCTAATAGAAAATTATTTATTGTATCTCTCTTTCTTTTGCTCATAACGATGTTTACAGCATGTGGCGGCGGAGGAAGTGCCGGTGAAGCAAAAGATACAAGTGAGCAAGAACTCACCGGTAATATCACCGTTAACAGTATAACCGATGACAATATGATAAGCCCAACGGAAGCGGGAGAAACTATTATAGTATCAGGAACAGCAACAGGTGGATATATATCTGTTGGTGACAGTGTTTCTTTTATATTAAATGATACCAATTATTCTACTACAGTTGAAGAGGATGGCTATTGGAGTGTCAGCGTACCGGGTATAGATCTTGCATCAGATACTGAATTCAGCGTTAATGTTAAGAGTAGTGACCCCTCTGGTAATATAGTAATAAGCACAGTAACATCTACACACACGGTGGATGCGGCTGCAAGTTTTGGAACTATAGTGATGTCCCCTATTACAGAAGATAATATCCTCAATGCTTCAGAGATAAACAGTACTATTGTTGTCAGTGGTATCGCTCTTGGCAAAGATATAACAAGTGGGGATGTTGTTTCGTTTGTTGTCAACGGTAATGCCTATTCAACTACGGTGAATCAAGA
>JALUKO010000329.1 GCA_027056525.1 Helicobacteraceae bacterium
ATTGACACTCCGGGCCACGCTGACTTTGGTGGTGAAGTGGAACGTGTTCTTAAAATGGTTGATGGTGTTTTAGTGCTTGTTGATGCGTATGAGGGTGTTATGCCTCAAACAAAATTTGTTGTGAAAAAGATGCTTGCACTTGGTAAAAAACCAATTGTAGTTATTAACAAAATCGATAAACCTTCAGCTGAGCCGGATCGTGTAGTAGATGAGATGTTTGATCTTTTTGCAGATATGGGTGCAACAGATGAGCAGCAAGATTTTCCTGTTATCTATGCTGCAGCACGTGATGGTATAGCAAAGCTTGATATGGATGAAGAGGGTGGCGACTTTCAGTGTATCTTTGAAACTATTTTAGAGCATGTTCCAGAGCCAGAAGGTGATGCACAAAACTCACTTCAAGCACAGGTATTTACACTTGATTATGATAACTATGTAGGAAAAATCGGTATCAGCCGTATCTTTAACGGTACGGTTCGCAAAGGTGACAATGTAATGCTTGCAAAAGCAGACGGTGAACTTGTCAAAGGCAAGATCTCTAAGCTTATCGGTTTTCACGGACTTAACCGTATGGAGATAGATGAGGCTGAAGCTGGTGATATTGTAGCATTTGCAGGTATGGAAACTGTTGATGTTGGAGATACCGTATGTGATCCTGACAATCCTGTAGCGCTTGATCCTATGCATATAGAAGAGCCGACACTGACAGTTGTATTTGCAGTCAATGATTCACCTTTAGCCGGTCAAGAGGGTAAACATGTTACTTCTAACAAACTCAAAGACAGACTTGAAGCTGAGATGCGTACAAATGTTGCGATGAAGTTAGAGACTATCGGTGAAGGGAAGTTTAAAGTCTCAGGTCGTGGAGAACTTCAGATCACTGTTCTTGCTGAAAATATGCGTCGTGAAGATTATGAGTTTTCTATCTCACGTCCAGAAGTTATCGTAAAAGAGATCGAAGGTGTAAAATGTGAACCATTTGAACACCTTGTTATCGATGTTCCTGAAGATCTAAGCGGTACTGTTATTGAGCGTCTTGGAAAAAGAAAAGCTGAAATGAAGTCTATGCTTCCAATGGGGCAAGGTTTTCAGCGTATTGAGTTTGAAATTCCTGCTCGTGCACTTATTGGATTTCGTGGGCAGTTCCTGACAGATACAAAAGGTGAGGGTGTGATGAACCACTCTTTCTTAGAATTTCGTCCATTTACCGGTGCTGTTGAATCAAGAAGTTATGGAGCACTTATCTCTATGACTGACGGAGAAACATTGGCATTCTCACTTTTTGGTATTCAAGATCGCGGTGTTCTTTTCATCGGTGTTCAAACAAAAGTGTATGAAGGGATGGTTATTGGTGAGCATTCACGCTCAAACGACCTTGTAGTAAATCCTATTAAAGGGAAAGCTCAGTCAAATGTACGCTCTTCTGGGGCTGATGAAGCGATCAAACTTGTTCCGCCACGTGACATGTCACTTGAGCGTGCCTTAGAGTGGATAGAAGATGATGAACTTCTTGAAATCACTCCAAAAAGTATTAGAATTCGTAAAAAATATTTGAGTGAAAATGAGAGAAAAAGAGCATCTCGTAAAAATATGAAGTAATATTTCCGGGCTTTGCCCGGAAGTTTGCAACAAAACTCTTCTACTCTTTATCGTGTAGTATCTCATCGAGTGTTGCAAAAACAGCATCACTCCCTTTTTCTATTTCTTTAAAAGCCTCTACCATCTCCTCAATACTATAGTTTTCTTTAACCATAAGATCAAACACTTTATGGGTACCGTTATGCACGGTTGCGTGTGGAGCTTCAAGATTTGAGAAGTGAGCGGTGTGTGAAAAGTTCTCTTTGCCATCACCCTCATAGTACCATTTACCAAGTCTACAGTTATGATGATCAACAAATTTGAACTGCTCCTCTTGCGTTATGGCAGAGTAGTAGGTGTTAACTTTCCATAAAATATGGTCAAGTTTTGCCAGAGACATAAAGATACGATCGGTTATATATCCCAAGGATGAGAATGCTGTTTTCATCTCACTTGAATCCCGCTCGAGGTTTTCATTGAGCTGTGTAATGAGGGAGTTGGAACCTTGTATCCCTTCTTGGATTTCACTAAACTGCTCAGAGAT